>JAHECQ010000613.1 GCA_024641625.1 Acidimicrobiales bacterium
TGGCCATCACGTTGGCTGAACCGCGCGAGCACCGACAGCTCAAGACGATCGAACGCGTGACCAAGCACAAGATCCCGGTGCACAAGGTGCCAACGGTGGCCGACCTTCACGCACGCCGGCTTGAGGTAACGCGGGCCGCGCTCGAGGACATCCTGGTGGCCGGTGACCTAGGTCATGTGGGGGTGGTCGTCGAGTCGCTGACTGACGAGTACGACGTCGTCGAGGTGGCGATGGCGGCCGTCAAGCTCGCTCACGAAGCCGTCGCTGGACCATCGGACGAGGACGAGATTCCCGATGCTGCCGCCCCCAAGTCCGACGGCGAGGGCAAGGGTAAGGGAAGACCGAAAGGCAAGGGCGCCGCTGGTGCGCGAGGGCCTAAGGAGCGTTCCCGGGCGGGCACCGCAGGCACGGCGCGGGTGTACGTGGGCGCCGGACGCGCAGGTGGTGTCAGGCCGCAGGACTTGGTCGGCGCGATCGCCGGCGAAACCCGACTCACCGGCCGCGACGTTGGTTCGATCGAGATCACCGATCGCTTCTCACTCGTCGAGGTGCCGGCCGACTCCGTCACCGAGGTCGTCAACGCGCTGCGTGCCACCCGGATCAAGGGGCAGAAGGTGCAGGTGCGGCCCGATCGAGATTCTCCGGCACCTGCGGGTAAGCCGCGCAGCACATCCACGGGCAAGGCTCCGTCGAAGCCGAGGGCCAAGAGTGCGGGAAAGCCCGCCGGCAAGGCGAGCACCCGGCCGCGTGGAGGTCGTTCCTAGGGGTACGGCAGACTTCATCGTGCGCCGGAAGAGGGCGTAGAACCAACTGCATCGGAGGGGTCATGGCTGACAGCCACCGCATCTCGCTGCCCACGCAGGGGACCACTGAGGTCCCGGTCGCGGGAGCAGCTGTCACCGGCGAGAAGTCATCGACGGTTGCCTCGCCGTTCGACGGCTCCCCCCTGGGCGATGTGCCGCTGCTCGGTCAGGACGATGTGGACCGAGCGGTCGCTGCGGCCAAGTCGGCGCTGCATGACCAGCCGCTTGCTCCGTGGCAACGTGCGGACATCCTCGAGAAGGCCTCCATGCTCCTTCGCGAGCGCCAGGAGGAATTCGCCCAGATCGTCTCCCAGGAGGCGGCCAAACCGATCAAGACCGCGCGCGTCGAGGCCGACCGGGCCGCTGGAACCTTTGCCTTCGCCGCCGTTGAGGCCCGCAAGCTTGCCGGGGAGGTCATCCCGATCGCGGCCGCGCCCGGCGGGGATACCAAGGTGGCGTACACAATGCGTGTTCCGATCGGCGTCGTCGGTGCGATCAGCCCGTTCAACTTCCCGCTGAACCTCGTGGCGCACAAGATTGCCCCGGCGATCGCTGCCGGCTGTCCTGTTGTCCTCAAACCGGCGGGTCAGACGCCCTACAGCGCGATCGCCCTTGCCTGGCTGCTGATCGAGGAGTGTGGCCTGCCGGCGTCCTACCTGTCGGTCGTCACCGGACCGGGGTCGGTGGTGGGGAATGCCCTGGTCGACCACCCTGACATCGCTCTCATCACCTTTACCGGTTCACCCGAGGTCGGCTGGGGGATCAAGTCGCGGGCGCCGCGCAAGCACGTGGGGCTCGAGCTCGGCAACAACGCGCCGGTCATCATCGCCGAGGACGGTGACTGGCAGAAGGCGGCTGACAAGATCAAGATCGCCGGGTTCTCGCACGCCGGCCAGTCGTGCATCTCGACGCAGCGCATCCTGGTGCACCGATCGGTCGCAGAGGAGTTCACCCAGTACCTCGGCTCGATGGTCGACTCGCTGGTCGTCGGCGACCCGCGCAGCGAAGAGACCGATGTGTCCGCTCTCATCTCGCACAACGAGCGGGACCGGGTGAAGGGTTGGGTCGACGAGGCTGTCGCACAAGGCGGTCGCATCGTGTCCGGCGGCGAGATCGACGAAAACGGCGTTCTCGTCCCCACAGTGATCGCAGACGCCAAGCCGGACATGCAGGTGTGCATCAACGAGGTGTTCGGCCCCGTTGTGGCGATCCAAGCCATCGACTCGGTCGACGAAGGGCTCAAGATCGCCAATGACACGGCCTACGGGCTGCAGGCGGCGATCTTCACCCAGAACATCTCGACCGCTTTCGACGCGGTGCGAACGCTCGACTTCGGTGGCGTCCTCGTCAACGAGGTGCCTACGTGGCGGGCCGACCAGATGCCCTACGGGGGAGTCCGCGACTCAGGTAACACCCGCGAGGGTCCGGCCTACTCGGTGCAGGAGATGACCGAGACACGACTGGTCATTATCGAGACGTCACGCTGAGGTCGTCGTAGCGTCCGGGTCGATCCCGACCCGGCGGTAGGCCAGTTCGACCGCTCGTGACCGCGGGCCGAGAATGGCCTGGAGCGATCGCAGGGTCGTCGAGCACACGGCGCTGTCCATCGACTCGATCGCTGCCGGTCGAGCATGGGTTCCCAGCACGTCGTGCGCCCAGTGGGGGAGCAGGTCGGTCGCTGCCCTGACCAGCACCTCATACGGACCCCATGCGCCCACGGGGAGCGCTCGTCCGGGGAACCGAAGAAACC
>JAHECQ010000614.1 GCA_024641625.1 Acidimicrobiales bacterium
GTGAGCTGGGAGTGGGTGGTCGACGCCGGGTGGATGACCAGCGAGCGGACGTCGCCGATGTTGGCGACGTGGCTGTGCAGCTCGAGTGCCTCGACGAACTTCTGTCCGGCTTCCTTGCCGCCGGCGATGATGAACGAGGGCACCGAGCCCGCACCACGGCCGCCGGTGTACTTCTCGGCGGTGGCGTTGTAAGGCGAGGATGCCAGGCCGGCGTAGTTGACCCGCTCGACCTGGGGATGAGCCTCGAGGAATTCCGCCACTCGCTGGGCGTTCGCCACGTGGCGCTCCATTCGCAACGAGAGGGTCTCGAGACCCTGGATCACCAGGAAGGCATTGAAGGGGCTGATCGCGGGACCGAAGTCACGGAGCAACTGGACGCGGGCCTTGGCGATGAAGGCTCCGGCGCCGAGCATCGGCCAGTAGGTGAGGCCGTGGTAGCTGGGGTCGGGCTGGTTGTAGTTGGGGTACCGCGCGGCGTCGGAGAAGTCGAACGAGCCGCCGTCGACGATGGCACCGGCGATCGACGTGCCGTGGCCGCCCATGAACTTGGTGGCCGAGTGGACGACGATGTCGGCACCCCACTCGAGCGGACGAATCAGGTATGGCGAGGCGACGGTGTTGTCGACGATGAGCGGGACGCCCGCCTCGTGGGCGACACCGGCGACCATCTCGATATCGAGGATCGAGTTCTTCGGGTTGGCGATCGACTCGCCGTAGAACAGCTTGGTGTTGGGCTGAACCGCCGCCTTCCACGCCTCGGGGTCGTCGATGTCTTCGACGAACGTGGTCTCGATCCCGAACTTCGGCAGGGTGTAGTGCAGCAGGTTGTAGGTGCCGCCGTAGAGGGCAGCACCGGCGACGATGTGGTCGCCCGCCTCGGCGATGTTCATGATGGCCAGCGTCTCGGCGGCCTGCCCGGAGGCGACGATGAGCGCGCCGGGCACACCGGCGGCCGTCGATGAGAGACCGCCCTCGAGGGCCGCGACTCGGGTCTCGAGCGCGCCCTGGGTGGGGTTCATGATGCGGGTATAGATGTTGCCGAGTTCCGCCAGCGCGAACAGGTTGGCCGCGTGCTCGGAGTTCTTGAACTCGTACGCGGTGGTTTGGTAGATCGGCACGGCGCGGGCACCCGTCGCCGAATCGGGCTCCTGCCCTGCGTGGATCTGCTTGGTCTCGAATCCCCAACCGTCGGTCATCTTGGTGTTCCCCTGTCGTGTGGCGTCACGCGCCATCGAATCTGTGCAGGGGCACGATAGACCTATTCCCGACCATATCGGTCAGAAATTGCGGGAATTGGTCGACTGGCGACCGTGGTGGTCAGAGGCGCGAGGCGACGAAGACGGGGATGATCCGCTCGGTCTTGGCGGCGTAGTCGAGGTAGGTCGGGAAGACCTCGGCGCCTCGGTCGAACCAGGTCTGGCGCTCGTCGCCCTCGACCAGACGCACCGTGACGTCGAAGGGCTCGGGGCCGTCCTGGATCATGACCTCGTCGGGGTGTCGGACGAGCGAGTGGTACCAGGCCGGGTTCTTGGGGGCACCGCCCATCGAAGCGATCAGCGCGTACTCACCGTCGTGTTCGACGCGCATCAGCGCGATCTTGCGGACCACGCCTTCTTCCTTGCCTCGGAACGTCACGATGACGACCGGGATGCCGGTCTCACGCAACGTGCTGGCCTCGGTTCCACCCGAGGCCTCGTAGGCCTCGATCTGTTCGCGGACCCAACCGCTCGTGCTGGGGACGTACTCACCGGTCAATGACATGCCGACAGCGTAGGTCAGTGTTCGGCGCCGGAACCAGGCCCGGTGTAAACGCCGATGTAGGGAAGGTTGCGGAATTGCTGCGCATAGTCGAGGCCGTAGCCGACGACGAAGGCCGGCGGAATCTCGAAACCGATGTAGTCGACCTTCACGCCGGCCGCTTGCTGCCCCTCGCGAACCAGCAGCGAGCATGCCCGGATGCTGGCGGGCTCGCGGTTGCCGAGCAGGTTGAGGAGATAGGTCATGGTCAGACCGGAATCGACGATGTCTTCGATGAGGATCACGTGCCGCCCGGCGATCGACTCGTCGAGGTCTTTGACGATCTTCACGATGCCGCTCGACTTGGTCTCGGTGCCGTAGGACGACACCGCCATGAAGTCGATCTCGACGGCGCCGGGGATCGCTCGCATCAGGTCGGCGGCGAACAGCACGCTGCCCTTGAGGATCGTGATCAGCAGTGGAACCTCGCCGGCCAGGTCGTTGGCGATCTGCTGCCCGAGTTCGCTCACACGAGCCTGGATCTCGGCCTCGGTCAAGTAGATCTCGCCGATGTCACCGTCTTTGGGATACGAATCGAGCACACGACGACCGTAGCGGTGCCGACCCCGAATCGACGCTCAGACGAGGCGATGGCGGGCGGCCCAGTGCGTGAGTTCGTATCGGCTCGAGAGCTGCAACTTGCGTAACACGGCCGATGCGTGGCTCTCGACCGTGCGGGCCGAGATGTGCAACTCAGACGCGATCTCCTTGTAGGCGTAGCCACGGGCGAGGAACTGCATCACTTCCCGCTCCCGG
>JAHECQ010000615.1 GCA_024641625.1 Acidimicrobiales bacterium
TTTCGTCTTGGCCAGCGAGGCCGATGAGGCCGCGGTGGTCGAGATTTGTGGCCGTCTGGATGGGATCGCGTTGGCGATCGAGTTGGCGGCTGCTCGGATGGTGTCGATGAGCCCGACGGAGGTCCGCGATCGGTTGGATGACCGGTTCCGTCTCCTCTCCGGCGGCCGTCGCGGTGTGGACCGTCATCAGACATTGAGAAACACCGTCGCCTGGTCCTACGACTTGCTCGCCGATGATGAACGCGACGTGTTGGGCCGCTGTTCGGTGTTCGCCGATGGCTTCGACCTGACCGCCGCCACCCACATTTGCGGCGGTGAACAGGTTTTGGACGAGTACGCGGTGTTGGATCTGCTGGACTCGTTGGTCCGCAAGTCGCTCATCGTCGCCGAGCAAGTCTCTGGGCGTACCCGTTACGGGATGCTGGAGACGATTCGCCAGTTCGCCGTAGACCAACTGACCGCTACCGGCGCGAGTAGCGCGGTCAGAAATCGTCACGCAACCTACTTCGCCGAACAGGCAACCGAGTACTGGGTCCGCTGGGACGGGCCCGATCAGCGGGTCTCCCTCGATTGGGTTGACGCCGAGTTCGCCAATCTCCGAGCCGGGTTTCGGTGGGCATCGGATGAGGCCGACGTGGTGACCGCAACCGCAATTGCCGCTCACACCACGATGTTGGCCTGGGCCTTGCAGCGCTTCGAGTCGGTCGGATGGGCCGAACAACTCCTCGAATCAGCTACCGATGCGGATCTGAGTCAGCTTCCTCGCCTCTACACCGCCGCAAGTCTTTGCGTCTTCATCAACCGTCCGGAGACGGCGCTTGCCTACGCTCAAACCGCCATCGAGTTGGGGGCCGCTTCGGGCTACGACCCGTTCACTCCCTTGTTCGCAAGGTTCATGGAGGCCCACGCCAATTTGTTCATGAGCCAAATGGACCGGTGGCTGGAGATCTGCGCTCACCTGGCCGGCCAGGGTGGAGTCAGCCGCGTCGCAGGTCTGACCGGGGTGGTCTTCTTCGCGCCGGTCGATGAAGCAATGGCTCTTGCTGAGGAAACCCTCGACTCGGCGCGGAGCTATGGCAACCCGTTCTTCGTCGCTGCGGCATTGGCCGCATACGGGCGGGCCTTCACCCCCACCGACCCGGGCCGCGCTCTGGGCGCCTTCCGTGAGGGCCGCCGCTTCAGCGACGAGCACGGCCTGCGCTATTTCAGAGCCATCATCGCGCGGGACTCCGCTGAGCTCGAGGCAATGGACGGCGAACTCGACCTGGCCCTGGAGTTGTTCGACACCGCCGTCGACTTGTGCCACCTCGCAGGTGACTACAAGAGCGTCGGTTCCGTGCTCGGCTATCTGGCCGCGTTCTTCGATCGACTCGAACGGCCTGAACTTGGTGCGATCGCTTATGGAGTCTGTGTCCACAGCGACATGACGAGCTGGGTGAACAACCTTCCCGACGTCGTAGAACACCTCCGAACTCAGCTCGGCGAGTCGGCGTTCGACGAGTTGGTCGCCAAGGGCAGCGCGATGGATACCACCCAAGCTGTTGAGTTCGCTCGCCAAGAGATCCGAGCTGCCCGCCTCCGACTCCCGGCTTGACCGGCAGTTTCCGAAGGGCAGTCTCTCCGACCCCACGCATCAACCCGCAGACCTGCCCCGTCACCGGCAGGATGAGGCGGGTGGTCTCTCGTTTCGTAGGTTGAGTCGGGCGTCGTTACCGGGCGCTGTGGGATGCTCCGTTGGTGAATTCGGAGTCGGTGCTTCCTTCTGGGACGGTGACGTTCTTGTTTTCTGACGTGGTGGCGTCGACTCGTCGTTGGGTGGATGATCCGGTTGGGATGCGGGCGGCGTTGGAGACTCATGATGGGGTGATGCGTTCGGTGATCACTGCCCACGGCGGGTATGTGTTCTCGACAGCGGGTGACTCGTTCGCGGCGGCGTTCGGTTCGGTGCCTGCGGCGTTGGGTTGCGCGGCGGCGGCGCAGCAGGGTTTGTCCTCGGCGGCGTGGGCGGGTGATCCGATCCAGGTACGGATGGGGGTGCATGTCGGTGAGGCCGATGAACGCGACGGAGACTATTTTGGTGCGGAGGTGTCGCGGACGGCTCGGGTGATGGGGGCCGCTCATGGCGGTCAAGTGGTGTTGACCGAGGCGGCTCGCCTTCTGGCCGGGTCGGCGAACGTCGTACCGCTCGGCTTGACGGTGTTGAAGGACTTCCCCGAACCAGCGTCGCTTCATCAGCTGGTGATCGAGGGTCTGGTCAATGAGTTCCCGCCGTTGCAGACCACCAAGGGGGGTCGGGGGAATCTTCGGTCGATGCCGTCGCCTTTGGTCGGCCGGGAACGGGAGCTGCAGCGTTGTCGCCGGATGCTGGACGAGGCCCGGTTGGTGACAGTGACCGGCGTGGGTGGTGTGGGCAAGACCCGGCTGGCTCACCGGTTGGCTGAGGAAGCAGCCGTCGAAGCCGATGGGGCGTGGTTCATCGAGTTGGCGGCTGCCGGCGACATCGAGTCGGTGTTGCACACGGTGATCGCCGGGTTGGGGGTGCAGGTGTCG
>JAHECQ010000616.1 GCA_024641625.1 Acidimicrobiales bacterium
GAGCCACCAGGCTTCTGCTCCCACGAGTGCGAGGCCGGCCAGCCCGATCGCGATGGCGAGCGCCCACGAGCCGAACAACGCGACAAGGGCGGACGCGATCACAGCGCCGACGGGAACGGGACGAAGGCGCATTCGCAGTCGCCAGACAGGCTCCCAGCTCCACGCCACAGCTGTCGTGAGCAGCACGCGAGTGAAGATTGCGCGGGCCTCGAGATCCCATGACCGGCTCGGGGCAGCGACGAGTACACCGACGCGCCGCGTGCGCAGCTGCCGCTCCAGTTCCGTGAGCCACTGGGCGCGGTCGCCGGTCCACGCGCCCGACGCCACGGTGCTCCTGCGCGTTCGAGGTGACCCGCGGAGCCGACCCCACGTGCGAACGAATGGCTGTGCGCCGTGCAGGAACCCGACGAGGACGCGGAGCTTGAGACGATCGGGTTCGCGGCGTGGAAGCGACAGCGAGATGGCTACCGCTGCGCCATAGAGCAGGGGGGCGACGAGGGCGAGACCGGCCACAACGAACCACCACGGACTGTGCACAGCGGCGGCGAGGATGCCGACCAGCGCTGTCGGAACGATCAGTGGGAGCAACGCTCCGATCCGAGCGAGGGCGATCTCGGCCGGTCTCGACTGGACAGGTTGGAACGGTGCCGTGCCGTGGTATCCGTGGTAGACGACGGGCCGGAGCAATGAGCGAAAAAGCTGTGGTCCGCCGTAGATGGAGCCGGCCCAACGCGCCTGCCCGTGTCGGTTGAAGCGGTGAGCGTGCGCAGACGTCAGCAGTTTCTCGGCCCGTCCGTACCCGCGCTGCTGTCTGAGGTATCCGACGACGGTGGCGCGCCGATGATGGTGCACCTGCGCCGTCGGCGAGAAGGCGATCTCGCCGCCGGCATCGAGCAACTTCCAACAGACGTCGACATCGTCACCGGCACTGGTGTAGACGTGATCGAAGCAGTCGATGTCGAGCAGGGCATCGCGTCGGACGGTCATGTTGCAGCCTGGAACGTGCTCGGCACGGTCATCGGCGAGCAGCACCTCGGCGGGCTGTCCCGGAGACAATGCGACCGCCCGCTCGACCAACGCTGCGCCCGGAAACGGCAGGTTCGGTCCGCCGCTGGCGACCACCCGATCGGTGTCGAACGACAATGCGAGATGCCACGGCCACAACGGATGACACGCTGCGTCGGCATCGAGGAAGGCCACCAACTGTCCGGTGGCCGCCTCGATCCCGGCGTTGCGGGCCCGACTCAGCCCTCCGTGTTCCAGATCGAGCACTCGAAACGGGAAGCGGCGGGCGATCTCGAGGGTGCTGTCCGTCGAACCGTCGTTGCAGATGATCACTTCGAGATCCGGGTAGTCGCAGCGGGTCAGCGAAGTCAGGCAATCCTCGATCGTGGGTTCCTCGTTGTACGCACACACGACGACGCTGATCAGGGGCCAGTCGTCGCGATGGTCGGCCAGATCACGCCGTGCCCACGCGCCGACCACGCCGGCCGACGGCTTCAGTTCGCGCTCCGCCGTCGTAATCCCGAATCCCCAACCGTCAACAGCCTCGCCGTTCACGCCCCATTCGTCGGTGAAGGCGAACACTGCGGCACCGGCACAGCCCGCCTCGTCGACTTCGCGCAGCTGCCAGTCGAGCGTGTCGGCCTGCGTGTCCTGCCCGTGCACCTCGGCGGCAAGCCCGAGCTCGGTCACCACCAATGGCAGTGCGCCAGTCGTCACCTGGAGGTGGCGGAGATAGCGCCGGAACGAGCTGCGATCCTCGAGGAAGACGTTGAACGTCGCCAGCGTCTGACCCTCGACGTGGATGAACTCCGTCGTCGGGTAGTTGGTGTAGGTCGCGAGCACCTCGGGATCCGAGACACGAACGTGATCGACGAGCTCGGACAGGACGTCGCTCACCGCGGTGATGCCATGCACCCGCACCATGTCGCCAGGGACCTCGTTGCCGACGGAAATTGCGAGCACCTCAGGTCGGCCGGCACAAACCTCCATTGCCTCGTCGAGCGCTCGGCGACCGTTGTCGAGTACGTGACGCTGTGCCCGACGGCCGGGGGTGTGGGGGTACCGCCAGTCGGGGTAGTCGACGCCGGCAATGAGGTACAGCCCGTGATCCACGGCGGCCTCCAGCAGATCAGCGGACGGTGCGGTGTACAGGCGAACAGTGTTCAGGCCGAGCGCAGCGATCTGCTCGAAGTCGGCGCGAATTCGAGCCGTTTCCGGGTACAGGAGGCCATCGGATCTGGGCGTGAACGACCCGTAGGTCACACCTCTGACGAAGAACGGCTGACCATCACGCTCGAGAAACGCCCCATTCGCCGTGACACGAGAAAGACCAGTCCCACGCCGACCCGCCACCCTGGTCATCGGGGTGACCACGTCTGGCAAGTCGTATCGGGCCGACCAGTTGTGGCTACGTGTTGTCGGAACACCATCGCCTTTCCTGGTATCGATCTCGATTTCCACCGTCTCCCTCACAGTTCCGCCCTTCCACCAGAAAGGCTCGAAGCGGATCTGATCGTGATACTCGAAGATCATCCTTTGCCC
>JAHECQ010000617.1 GCA_024641625.1 Acidimicrobiales bacterium
AACACGAACCCCGGCGTACAGAACCCGCATTGCAGACCGTGACAGGCCGAGAAGGCAGCCTGGACCGGGTGCAGCGTGCCGTCGGGCGCAGCGAGCCCCTCGATGGTGGTGATGGCTGAGCCTTCGGACTGAACAGCGAAGACCAGGCAGGCCCTCGTCGGCTCGCCGTCCACCAGGATGGTGCAGGCGCCACACACACCATGTTCACAGCCGAGATGGGTACCGGTCAGCCCGAGCTTCTCTCGAAGCACGTCGCCCAAGGTGTGGCGGGGCTCGACGGCCACCCGCATCGTCCGATCGTTGACCAACAGGGTGATCGTCCGAACGTCCGCGGTCGCCTCTGCTCGGTTCATGTCGGGTCCCCCTCGGTTCGCATCGCTCTTGCCCGATCGACCGCCCGGCGGCTGAGCTCGCCGGCCATGGCCCGTCGGTAGCGGGCGCTGGCATGGAGGTCGTCGTAGGTCTCGATCGTGGCTTCGACCAGCCGGCCGACGTCGTGGGTGCCGGCTCCCGCGGCCAATGCCGCCTCGGCCTCGGTGACCCGAATCGGTATCGGTGCAACGCCGCCCAGAACGACCCGCCAGCCGCTCTCGAGCTCGGTGACCACCGACAAGACCAAAGCGAAATCGCCGTGACGGCGGGCAAGTTCGGAGAACCCCCAACGCCGTGGCCGACCCAGGTCGATGGCGGTGAGGATCTCGTCGTCGGCGATCGTCGTCTGCAGCATCCCGTCGAACAGAGCACCGACTGCGATGCGTCGCGGGCCGGCGGGGCCCTGTACATGAACGGTTGCGTCACAGGCCAAGGTCAGAGCCGGCCATTCGGCATTCGGATCGGCGTGGGCGATACTGCCACCCAGCGTGCCCCGGGAACGGATGGCCGTGTGACCGATCCAGCCGGCCATCTCGGCGGCCAGGAGATGCCGGCGTTGGTCGACCAGGCGGGCATGGCGGGTCATGGCGCCGAACCGGACGTGTCCGTCGTCGAGATCCGTCTCGGTGTTGAGCTCGTCGACTCCGTTGAGGTCGACCAGGACGCTGGGCTGGGCCAAGCGCATCGAGAGCAGAGGCACCAGGCTCTGTCCCCCGGCAATGAGCTTGCCCTCGCCATCGGAGGCCGCCAATGCTTCGATGGCGTCGGCGAGTGACGTGGCCCGGTGGTAGGCGAACGGAGCGGGCTTCATCGATGCGCCTCCAAGGCCAGCCACAGTCGTTCGGGGGTCAGTGGCAGTTGGTCGATGTCGACGCCGACGGCATCCGACACTGCGCCTGCCAGCACCGCCGCCGGTCCGAGGGTGCCCCCTTCGCCGACCCCTCGTACCCCGGTGGGGTTGTCGGCCGGTCGTTCGATGTGGCCGATCTCGAGTTCGGGAATCTCGGCCGAGGTCGGCATGAGATAGTCGAGCAGCGTGCCGGTGCGGAGGTTGCCCTCGTCGTCGTAGATCAGGTGCTCGTATTGGGCGCCGCCGATGCCCTGAGCGATGGAGCCGGCAATCTGACCCTCGACGATCTGAGGATGCACGACCCTGCCGGCGTCCTCGACACAGATCCAACGCAGGATTGTGATCTCCCCGGTCGTCGGGTCGAGTTCGATGGCCGCCACTTGAACCCCGGCGGCAAAGGCACCCATCACGGGGTCATAGAAGCGGGTGGCGTCCAGCCCGGGTTCGAATCCTGCGGGGAGGCGGTTCGATTCCAGGTAGGCGACCCGGGCAACCTCAGCCAGCGTTCCCACTGCTTCGGGGGAGCCGGCGACATAGAACCGACCAGCCTCCAATCGGAGATCGGTGGAGGCTGCCTCGTAGAGCTCGGCCGCCAGTCGCAGTGACGCATCGCGCACGGCGGCGGCAGCCAGGTTGGCCGCACCCCCCGCAATCACGGCCTGGCGTGAGGAGAAGGCGCCGAAGCCCCACAGCGATTGGTCGGTGTCGCCGTAGCGCACCTCGACATCGTCGTAGGGCACTCCGACGGCCTCGGCGACGACCTGCGCCAGCGTCGTCTCGAGCCCCTGGCCCTGGGAGGTCACGCCCGACAGCACCACGACCTTGCCATCGGGATTGACGCGCACGGTGCAGGCCTCGTGACCGGTTCGGAACGGCATCCGAGGTCCCGCAGATGCTGCCCGACCGAGACCGGTGAGTTCGTTGTAGCAGGCGATGCCGATGCCGATCGGTTTGCCGCCCTCCACCCGACGACGGGCTTGCTCGGCTCGGAGATCCTCCAGACCGAGTCGATCGATGCATGCATCGAGACACTCGGCGTAGTGACCGGTGTCGTCGATGAGGCGGGTCGGCAGGGTGTAGGGAACGTCGGTGGGTCCGATGAGGTTGATCCGCCGAATGTCGATGGGATCGATGCCCAGCGCCCGGGCGCCGGAGTCCAGGAGCCCTTCCATGGCGTAGACAGTGGCGGGCCTGGCCACGCCGCGATAGGGCCCCGATGGTGCGGTGTTGGTGGCGACACCGCGCACCGCGCAGCGATAGTTCGACACCTTGTAGGGTCCCGTCAGCAGGCCGCCGGCCATCAGGGCCTCGATGCCTG
>JAHECQ010000618.1 GCA_024641625.1 Acidimicrobiales bacterium
CTGGCGCGCACCCGAGCGTCCGACACCCCCGAACGCCGCACCCATCTCTGGCGTTGGGTGGCGGAACGGGCAGGCGTGGATCCGGCCATCGACCGCTGAGCGTCCGGGCCGAAAAGATCACGTGGGTCGAAGTTCCAGACCGGCGGGCCGCCAGCGATGGCCGGCGAACACGATCTGGTTCACCGTGCAGTGCCGCTCGGTGAACCCGGCCTCGCAGTAGGCGAGATAGAAGCGCCACAGCCGACAGAATCGTTCGTCGAATCCGAGCGCCTTCACGTCGTCGATCCGCTCGTCGAAGCGCTCCCGCCAGCGTCGCAGCGTTTCGGCGTAGTGGGCCGAGAAGTCCTCCACGTCGACGATCTGCAGGCGCGTCGACTTGGTGAGCGATGCGGTGATGGCACCCAATGAGGGGAGAAAGCCCCCGGGGAACACGAATCGGCGAATGAAATCCTCGGTGTTCTTGGTCCGCTGGTATCGGCGATCGGGCACGCAGATGGCCTGGATGGCCGCAAGGCCGTCAGGCTCGAGGCAATGCTCGATCGTTGCGAAGTATCGGTCGTAGTCCCGCCAGTCGACCGCTTCGATCATTTCGATCGAGACCACGCGGTCGAAACGCCCGGTGAGATCCCTCCAGTCCTTGTCGAGCAGAGTCACGCCGGATGAGCGGCCATGGCTGCGGACCCGGCGGGTCGCTTCGCTCAACTGTTCCTCGGAGATGGTGGTCGTGGTGACCTTGCAGCCGATGGTGTCGACTGCACGCAGTGCGAAGCCGCCCCACCCCGTGCCGATCTCGAGTACGGAATGCTCGGAGGAGACGCCGAGTTTGGCCAGCATCCTGTCGTACTTGTAGCGACTGGCTTCCACCAGCGCAGCCTCGCCCGAGGGGAAGATGGCCGAGGAGTAGGTGAGGGTCTCGTCGAGGAAGATCCGGAAGAACTCGTTGCCGAGGTCGTAGTGGCTGGCGATGTCCTCTTTGTTACGTGACCGGCCGGCTCGAGGGAGCACCTGCCGCAGCCGGTCGGTTGCCCATCCGGTTCGGTTGCTGATCCGGTTGCGGATGTCGTCGATCCACTCGATGTTGCGGATCACGATGCGGACCACGAGCACAGGATCGTCGCTGTCCCACCAGCCCTCGAGATAGCCGCGACCGAACCCGATGGAGCCTTCGGTGATCAACGACGTCCAGGCGCGCCCGTCTCGGATCTCGATGGTCGCAGCCAGCGAGTCGGCTGCGTTGCTCGTGCCGTACCTCGTGGTGACCACCTGGGGGCCGGTGTGGTCGATCACGGTGAGTGAGTCCCGAGTCATTCGGTCGAGCAGCATCGTGGTGGCTGCTCGGCAGGCCTTCACCCGGCCGTTGCGTACCTTGCGTTGGTCACCGCCGGCGCGTGAGAGCAGTCGATCGGGACGAACCTGGATCGCTCGATCGACGGGTTGGGCGTTGTCGGTAGCCGATGTTCCGATGAAGGTCATGGCAGATGCTCCGCTGTCGTCGACGCGTCCGACTGGCGGCGCGCGTGTCTTGGATGGGGAATGTAGGGCACGCCCTTGGACCAGAGCCGAAGGGCCTGGGCGTGGATGCCGACGCTCACCTGGTGGGTGGGGAACCAGGATGAGCGCAATGCCCGTCCGAGCATGGCCCGGGTGACGCGGCGGCGGTCGAGGCGGAGGGACGTGTGCACCAGCGGGTCCCCGGTGTCATCGACCACATCGATGTCGACGGCAACGACGTCGTCGCGGTCGGCGATGGTGAGGCGATATCGGTAGGCCATTCCCAGGAACGGCGAGACGTGCATCGTCTTGTCGAACTCGGCGACGAGTGACCGCTCACGTCGCTCGAGCGGAACCGGGTAGCGGGTGCGTTCCTTCCACGGAGTGTTGGTCACCTCGAGCACCACCCCTGAGGGGACCGTGGATTCAGGCGCATCCCACACGAGGTAGATGGTGATGGGGTTGAAGAGCCACCCCCACCGGCGCACCTGGGTGAGCATCCGAACCGGCCCCTGTGGTACGTGTCCCAGTGCCGGTCCGAGGTCGCGTCGGGCCGCCACCACCAGTGATCCATCGGCCCGGACCCCGTAGTCGGATCGGCGGAAGCGTGCGGGAGACGGGTGGCGATGCGACCAGGCCGGGTGGAGATTGCAGAGTTCCTCCGGATGGTCGGGGTCGATCCAGACGTAGGACACCCGATTGCGGAACTGGTGGATCGCCGGTGCTTCGCGTCGGTGGAGCACCATCCCCTCGCACAGGGCCGCCGATCCTGCGATCACCACTCGACCCCGAGGCGCTCGCAGACTCGCACCGCCGATGCGATGCCATCCTCGTGGAATCCGTAACCCCAGTAGGCCCCACAGAAATGGGTGGCTCGGGCGCCGTCGATTTCGTCGAAGCGCTGCTGGGCCCCGATGGCGGGCGCATCGAAGACGGGATGGCTGTAGTCGACGGCCGCCAGCACCTTCGAAGGATCGACGCGATGTTCGCTGTTGAGGCTCACGAGGTACCGGCGAGAACCACCGAGTCGCTGGAGCGCCGTGAGAT
>JAHECQ010000136.1:0-5258 GCA_024641625.1 Acidimicrobiales bacterium
CGACCCCTCCGTGCCCGGCCCCCGACACCGCATGCAGATGCTCGACAAGGGATACCGGTACATCAACGAGCTGGACTGACGAGCGCTTCCCGCTGATCAGCGGGGAAGCACGCCGTCAGCTCTTGTGGGCCTTCCAGGTGGCGTAGTCGGCCACGGGCAGACCATCGGATTTCCATCCGCCGAATCCGGTCTCGATGTGGGCGATCTTGGGCAGACCCATGTCCTTGGCCACCTTGGCGGCCAGGGCCGAGCGCAGCCCGCCCGCGCAGAAGATGATGAACTGGCGATCCTCGGCGAACTTCTCCTTGTAATAGGGAGAGTCGGGGGCGATCCAGAACTCGAGCATGCCTCGAGGGACATGCCATGCACCCAGAACTGCCCCGTCACGTTCGAGCTCGCGAACATCGCGAATGTCGACGAGCAGCGCGCCTTCTTCCTCGACCCGCCGCTTGGCCTCGGCCGGAGACAGGTTCTCGAGCTCGGCCTTGGCTGCATCGACCATCTCGTGCACGGACTTCATGGTGGGTGTCCTTCCCGTTGGTGTTCTGGTTGCGCTGACGTGGCCTCCGAGGGGCCGAGGGCTGATTCTTCCGCAGATCGCGTGTCCGGTCACGTTCGGCTCAAGATTGCTCTCGGTTCGTCCGAAGTCCTCGGCATCGAAAGCGCTCGAACAGGGGGATCCGGTGAAGCGAATCATCGGCGGAGCCATCGCCGCGGGCGTTGCCGTCTTCGGAGGCGCCAATGCCTTCGACGACAACACCGCACGCAACGACCAGGGCGAGATCGTGGAGTCCGGTGGTCTCGGTACCTTCGCGCTCAGAGCCGGCGATTGTTTCCAGGTGCCCGATCGAATGCTGGTCTCCTCGGTCGAGGCCGTCCCCTGCACCATGCCCCACTCGGGCCAGGTGTACGCCACCTACGATCTTCCCGACGGACCGTTTCCCGGCGATGAAGCGGTCATGCGTGAGGCCGACGAGGGTTGCCACCGGCGATTCACTGCATTCGTGGGTCTTGCGTACGAGGAATCGAGTCTCGACTATTCGATGCTCACACCGACCATGGAGACCTGGACGTCCATCGACGACCGCGAAGTCGTGTGTGTCCTCATCCCGATGGCCGGACGACCGCTCCTGGTCGGCGACTCGGAGAATTCGTCGCTGTAGATCAGCGCCGGCGGCCATACTGGGCCAATGCGCGTTGGCCAAACCGTCACTCACTGGGGCCCCTTCGTGGTCGAGGCCGATGGCGACGTCGTCTCCTCGGTGGGGCCGCATCCCATCGACCCCGACCCCTCCCCCATCGGCCAGGGCCTGCTGGCCGCCACCGAGTGCCGGGTGGCCCGGCCGTCGATCCGGCGCTCCTGGCTGGAGGGCGGGCCAGGGTCGGCCACCGAGCGTCGCGGTGTCGACCCGTTCGTCGAGGTCGAATGGGACGAGGCACTCGACCTGGTGGCCGGGGAGTTGGCGCGGGTCAAGGACACGTACGGGAATCCGGCCATCTACGGTGCCTCCTACGGGTGGGGCTCGGCGGGTCGCTTCCATCAGCCGTCGCTGCAGCTGTTCCGCATGCTTCGCCATTTCGGCGGCTACACCGACGGACGGGGCACCTATTCGTCATCGGCGGCCGAGGCGATCATCCCGCACTTCCTCGGGATGGGCTATGGCCAGGCGGTGGGCCGGCAGACCTCGTGGTCCCAGATCATCGAGCACGGAGAGCTGGTCGTCAGTTTCGGCAGTCTCCGACTGAACAATGCGCAGGTCACCTACGGCGGGCAAGGACCGCATCGCACTCGCTACTGGCTCGAGCAGGCCAAGAAGCGCAACATCGGGTTCGTCAACGTCGGCCCGATCCGGGACGACGAGGAAATCGTCGACAGCCGATGGTTGCCGATTCGGCCCGGAACCGACGTGGCCCTGATGGCCGCGCTGATACACACGCTTGTCGATGCCGACCTCGCCGACCGGGCGTTCCTGGCCAGTCATTGTGTCGGGTGGGAGGCGCTCGAGTGCTATCTGTCGGGCGAGACCGACGGTGTGGTCAAGGATGCAGCCTGGGCCGCAGTCATCACCGGTCTCGACGCCGGCGACATCGTGGCCCTGGCCCGAGAGATGGCAGGCAAGCGAACCCTCGTCAACCTGAGCCTCTCGGTGCAACGGGTGGATCACGGCGAACAGACGTATTGGATGGGATGCGCGTTGGCCGCGGTGCTCGGCCAGATCGGCCTGCCGGGTGGCGGATTTGCGTTGCCCTTCGGTGCCAACGGCAACGTTGGCGCGGGCCAGGTTCGCAAGCGGGTCCCCGGTCCTCCGGTGCCCCGCATGCCGTCAGGAATGCCCGTGATCTCGGTCTCGCGAGTGGTCGAATTACTCGAGAACCCCGGTCAGCCCTACGACTTCAACGGCCGCCGGAGCATCTTCCCCGACATCAGACTCGTGTACTGGGTGGGCGGGAACGTCTTCCATCATCACCAGGATCTGAATCGGCTGGTGCGGGCGTGGCGCAAGCCCGAGACCATCATCGTGCACGAGCCGTTCTGGACGGCGACGGCCAAGCGGGCCGACATCGTCCTGCCGGCAACGACCCCGCTGGAGCGCGATGATCTCGGTGGTGCCGAGACGGCGCTGATCGCCATGAAGGCGGTGTTGTCACCTCGAGGACAGGCTCGGGACGACTTCGAGATCCTTGGTGCGCTGGCCGAACGGTTGGGGTTCGGATTCACCTTCACCGAGGGCCGCTCGGTGAATGGTTGGCTTCGACTGCTCTACGAGGAGTTCCGGGCCGACAACGACTACGCGCCCGACTTCGACACATTCTGGTCCGGTGATCATCTCCTTCACGCCGACATGGCCCCGATGGGCGAGACCGACCAGGTCTTCCTGGATGCCTTCCGAGCCGACCCCGAGGCGGCTCCGCTGTCGACATCGTCGGGTCGTATCGAGTTGTACTCCGAGACCATCGCCGGATTCGGCTACGACGATTGTCCGCCTCATCCCACCTTCATCGAACCGTACGAGCGGTTGGGGGGTGCGGGTGCCGATCGCTTTCCCCTTCACCTGGTGTCGAATCAGCCCCGCACCCGACTGCACAGCCAGTACGATCATTCGGCCATCAGCCAGGGGTCGAAGGTGGCCGGTCGCGAGTCGGTTCGCATCCATCCCGAGGATGCGGCGGCCCGGGGCATCAGCGACGGGGACCTCGTGCGGCTGTTCAACGACCGGGGTGCGTGCCTGGCGGGTGCGGTGCTCGCCGATGCCGTGGCCGTCGGCGTGGTACAGATGGCGACCGGCGCCTGGTACGACCCGGACGACGCTGGGATGTGCAAGGCCGGCAACCCCAATGTGCTGACTCGGGACAAAGGAACGTCGTCGTTGGCTCAGGGCCCCACGGCCCACACCTGCCTGGTCGAGATCGAGCGGTTCGAGCAGGAGCCGCCACCGGTCACCGCCTACGATCCCCCGCAGTTCGTCGCCCGGTGAGGTCGACGCAACGGCGAATGGCGCTGTGGCGCGCTCGTCAGGGCTTGCCGATGATGCGCTCGGGATGAATCAGGACCCCGACGCGCTGCTCATGGGCCATGACCCGGTCGAATTCGACCCAGTCATCGTGGGTCCCTCCGGCGGCCTTGAAGATGTCCCGGAGCAGGTTCGGTAGGTCCAGCCGGTCGTCGTCGAGTCCGAAGATGTCGCATGGACCCTCGACGCCGACCCATCGCCAGCCGCGACGGAAGGTCAACGATCCACGACCGGTGGCCCTCAACCGGCCGACCTTCACTGCGTCGGAACGCACCACGAAGGCGACGACGTCGTTGCCGCTGAGCGGATGGGCCATCGGTCCGGCGTTCACGACCGATGCATGCACCGAGCCATCCGCTCGGGTCACGGCGGCGACGCACAGTCCCTGTTCGCTCGAGGCGTAATGACGAACATCGTCGAAGGTTGCGGTCATGTCAGTCCTCCATCTCGGGAAGCTTCACCTTGGCGGTGCCGATGCGAGCCATGCCGCCGTCGACGGCCAGCGTCTCGCCTGTGACGTACCGTGAGGCGTCGGAGGCGAAGAACACGACGACGTCGGCGATGTCGTCGCTGTCACCCCATCGCTTGAGGGCCACCCCCTGCTCCAACTGCTCGATCAATCCGGGGACGGTGTTTCGGCTTTCCTCCCAGATGGCGGTGGTGATGATGCCCGGGGCGATGGAGTTCACTCGCACACCCTGGGGACCCCAGTCGGCCGCAAGCGCTCGGGTCATGGCGTCGACTGCGCCCTTTGTTCCGGCGTAGGCGACCCTACCGATCGGGCCGTGCAGCCCGGCGACCGAGCTGATGTTGACGATCGAGCCACCACCCCGCTCGATCATCGATGGCCCGAGCCCGACCGTGAGCATCAGCAACGAGCGCACGTTGATCGAGAAGACGGCATCGACGTCGTCCTCTGTGAGTTGCTCGGGTGTGCGCCGCATCGGGATCCCGGCGTTGTTGACGAGGATGTCGATACCTCCGACCTCGCTCAGGATGCGTTCGGCCAGCGCAGTACCCGAGCGGGGCTGGGAGAGATCGGCCTGGACGATGACCGGATCGTTGGTGAGTGTCGAGGCGACCCGTTCGAGGTCGGATTGCGTCCGCCCGGAAATCACCACTCGGGCACCGGCCCGATCCAGCGCGCGGGCGCTGGCTTCGCCGATGCCGCGACTTGCGCCGGTGACGACAGCGATTCGACCGCTGAGATCGTGGGGAGATGCTGACTGGGTCATGCCCGGACCCTACACGGACCGGTTCTCAGGCAACAGCGTCGCGGATCTGGGCCGCTCGTTCCGGGGTGAACGCGAGGTCGAAGGCAACGACGTCATCGAAGCCCATGGCCGCCAGACCCTGGAGCCGCTCGATGCCGGGTCCCGGGTCCTCGCCGATCTGCACATTGGTGACGATCGCCCGGCGACCTCCGGCCGCCCGGAAACGGTCGAGTGCATCCGACAGGGTGGCGTCATCGTTGTATCCGGCCGAGGCGATCCATCCGTCGAATTGGGTGGCGGCGCGGGCGACCCAGGGGCCGCGCCACGCTCCGATCATCACCGGCGGGCCGCCGGCCGCTTGCTCCCAGGGGGTCAGGTCGATGCCGTTGACCGTGCCGGAGTGCAAGATCTCCACCAGTTCGGCCGACTGTCTGTCGAAGTCCCCGAAGCGGGCGGTGTAGCGGGCATTGGTGCTCCCGCCCATGGCCACGAAGTCCTTCTCGGTCGAACCCGGACCGATACCGAGGATGAA
>JAHECQ010000136.1:5268-9321 GCA_024641625.1 Acidimicrobiales bacterium
CGACGTCGGCCAACGCACGCCACGGCAGTTGGAGTACGCCGGTACCGAGCTCGACCCGTTCGGTGGTGGTGGCTGCGACCGCCATCGCGGTGAGCGGATCGGGCAGCATGAAGCCTCGCCCACGCCGTCGAATACCCAGATCGATGCATAGCCCAGGTCCTCGAGTTCCTTGGCCACCCGGCCGTGGAAGCGAGGGTCGATGGTCTGACCCTTCGGTGGACTCGCCGGCAGCAGTGTTCCCAAACGCATGCCGGGAAGTTAGCAGCCGGACCAGGGTCCGGTGTCCAACCCTCGGGTCTCCGGTCAGTGTCCCGGCCACGGGTCTCCTAGCCTTCGGTCATGAGGTATTCGTCGGCAGTCGAACGTATCGATGGTGAGGGTGCCGCCGGGTGGGGTGTCCACTTCGCTGCCTACGAAGCTCGCCGGCAGGGCGAGGACGTCATCATCCTGAGCATCGGCGATCCTGACTTCGCAACGCCCGAGCCGATCATCGATGCTGCCGTCGATGCCCTTCGGCGCGGCGACACCCACTACACCGACATCGAGGGACGTCCTGGCCTGCGTCAGCTCGTGGCCGCTCGCTTCTCCGCACGAACAGGTGGCGACTGGGGACCGCAGAACGTCCTCGTGTTCAGCGGTACGCAGGGTTCGTTGTTCGCATCATCGCTCTGCTTGCTCGAGCACGGCGACGAGGTCATCGCCCTCGAACCCATGTACCTCACCTATGAAGCCACGCTGAAGGTGGGAGGTGCGACGCTGGTGCGCGTCGCCCAGTCGGCGGAGTCCGGCTTCCGGATCGATCCCGATCTGATCGCAGCAGCCATCACCCCGCGCACACGGGTCATCGTGGTCACCAACCCCAACAACCCGACCGGGTCGGTGGCCACCCGACAGGAACTCGAAGCGGTTGCCGCGTTGGCCATCGAGCACGATCTCTGGGTCATCTCCGATGAGGTGTACGCCGACTTGGTGTTCGAGGGTGAGCACGTCGCCATTGCCTCCCTGCCGGCGATGGCCGAGCGCACGGTGACGGTGTCGAGTTTGTCGAAGTCGCACGCCATGACGGGGTGGCGTATCGGTTGGGCCATCGGCCCCGCCACCCTGGTCGAACACATGGCCAGGCTGGGACTCACCATGTCCTATGGCGTTCCGGGCTTCATCCAGGAAGCAGCCATGGAAGCGCTGCGCCACCATGACGCAGCGGTCGCGGACATGGTGAACACGTACCGCCGTCGCCGAGACTTGGTGCACCGTGCGCTGAGCGAGGCGCCCAACCTCTCGGTGCTGTGCCCACAGGGGGCGATGTACGTCATGGTCGACGTCAGAGGCGTCGCCGCTTCGGCCACCCAGTTCGCCTGGGATCTCTTCCATGCCACCGGCGTTTCGGTGCTCGACGCCGGTGCCTTCGGACCAGCGGCCGAGGGCTGGGTCCGGATCTCGTTCACCATCGCTGACGACGATCTTCTCGAAGGCTGTCGCCGGATCGTCGAGTTCGTCTCCAACGCGTGAGTGGTCGCCGCCCGCAGTGGCCGCGAATTCGTGTAGCTCGCTTCGTCGCCGAGCTCGAAGTGTTCTGTCTGGGGTCGGCCGCTCGCCGCTCGTACCCGGATCGATCCTCAGTCGGGGAGGGCGATGAATGGTTCACCGAGACGGCGGAACAGGTCCGACAGGAAGCGAAGGGTGAGGCCCCAGACCACCTGACTCTCCTTGTCGAGGTCGATGCCGGGGAACAGACCGCCCGACCGCGGGTATCGATACCGGATGTACCTCGAGGGGTCGAGCAGCACGCTGACGGGAATCCACAGGACGTCGGCCACCTCGTAGTTGCCGCGTAGCGGCGGCGGGGGGCCTTCGAGCCAGTAGACGTGTGCGCACACCGAGATGAGCCGGTTGGTGGCCCGCCCGCCGTCGAGCTCGGACAGCGATCCGAGTCGTACCCCGTAGGTCAGGTCGAGTTCGACCTCTTCGAGGGTCTCGCGCTCGGCGGTTGCATGGGTGTCCAGGTCTCCGGGATCCACACGCCCTCCGGGGAAGGCCATCTGGCCGGACCACGGATCGGTGTCCTTCGCCGCTCGTTGGATGAAGAGCAGTTCGGTTCCGTGGTCACCGTCTCGCAACACGGCGGCCACCGCGGCGCGGGGCGACGGGCCTCCCCCCTCCCCCAATCCGGGTATGGGTTCGAGGGAGCCCCTGCCTTGATCGAGGACGGAACGGAGTCGGCTCGGCTCGAGACGCACGCCTACTGCTCGTAGACCGCGATGATGACGGCCCGGGCCAGGACCTTGCCGAACATGTTGAACCCAGCGATGGCGTTGCCGACCGTTTCGTCGATGCCGAGCGAATCGCAGTCCATGGCGTGCACGGCGAAGACATAGCGGTGGGGCCCGTGGCCGGGTGGAGGCGCAGCTCCCAGGTATCCCGGAAGGCCGGCGTCGTTCCTGAGTTGCAGGGCACCTTCGGGAAGATGGGCGCCATCCTGGCTGCCGGCGCCGGCCGCCAGCTCGGTGACGGTGACGGGGATGTCGACCACGTTCCAATGCCAGAACCCGCTGCCGGTAGGGGCGTCGGGATCGAAGCAGGTGACGACGAAACTCTTGGTCTCCGCGGGGAAGCCCGACCAGGAGAGTTGTGGCGAGACGTCCTCGCCTCCCGCGCCGAAGATGCCGCTCACCTGTGGCATCGCCAACCGTTCGCCATCGCTGAGGTCGCTGCTGGTGACCGTGAAGGAGGGAACGGCTGCCAGCGAGTCGTACGGGAGTTGAGCAGGGGTGGGCATGAGGTACCTCTCAAACGTGTTGGTGGGGCGGGGGGTCGGGTCAGGCCTCGAAGGGAGGGCCGTCGAACCGGTCGATGGTCGTGAACTCCTCGACCGGCTTGCGCTTCAGCTTGGTGAGCTGCTTGGTGGGGTGCCCGAGCGGGACCATTGCACAGATGGCGTGGTGTGACGGGACGCCCAGCAGCGCTTGCACCTTGGCTTCCTGGCCGGCGAGGTACGTGGTGAGCACGCCGCCGAGGCCTTCGTTGCGGGCGGCCAGGAGCACGTTCCAGACGAACGGGTAGATCGAGGCTCCGCTGATGACACCCACCCGATCGAGGTCCTTGTCGAAGCTGGCGACGACGCTCAGATCGACGGTGAACACCAGCACGGCCGGGGCCTCGGTCATCTCGACCACGCCCGGGAACGGCGGATCGGCGGCGATGGCCTCCTCGACGTCGATCGAGCTGGGGTGGACGCTGTTCCAGGGCGCTTCGCCGGCGGCGGCCTGTGCGAGATAGATGGAGGTCGTGGGCTTGATGAGCGGAACGAATGCCCTGCGGATGTCCGGGTCCTTGACCACGATCACCCGCCACCCCTGGCGGTTACCGCCATTCGGGGCGAAGCGGGCAGTATCGAGGATGCGGTGGAGTAGTTCGTCGGTGACCGGCTCGTCGGTCCACGATCGGCACGAGAAGGTGGTGCGCATGACATCGGCGAGTTCCATCGGGTGCTCCTGGGAGTGGGGACGCTCGACAGGCAGGCGCCGCGAACGGATGTTCGGAATCTAGTCGGCTCACGGCGCAGGGAACGAGCTCGGACCCTGGCGACAGGCCGGTTGACGCCTCGGCTTCCCGAGAGGGAATGACAGATATGATACGCCAAGATGGCTATTGCCAACATGTAGTGTGTCATATAAGGTGAGGGGGTGCCCGCAGATCCCGCTTCTCCTGCAGTGATCCTCGAGCGGCTCGGCGTGCACGACGCCGAACGAGCGGTGTCGGCCCGGTCGCTCCTGGTGACCCTGCTCGGCGACTCGATTGCCCCGCTCGGCGGGTCGATCTGGCTCTCCGATCTGATCTCGCTGGGTGAGTCGCTGGGTTTCAGCCAACGACTGGTTCGTACCTCGGTCTTCCGACTGACGAACGAACATTGGGTGATCGGGGAGCGAACGGGCCGCCGATCCCGCTATTCGCTCGCGACGGAAGGGGCGGCCGAGATCAGCGCCGTGAACGATCGCATCTACGGACTGATGCACGTGGAGCAGGAGTCCGACGAGTGGCTGCTCGTGTTCACCT
>JAHECQ010000137.1:0-566 GCA_024641625.1 Acidimicrobiales bacterium
CCCGATACCGACGAAGGCGGTCCGAGAGATCGGCGTAGGCCACCAGCATGATGTCCGCCACCGCGCCCTGGATGGGGGCATTTCGCCACGCATTGACCATCATGCCCACCCGCTCGCCGGCCGCTCGAGTCAACATCGCCCGCGTGGCCGACGTGCCAATGCCTTCGGCCACCGCTTCGAGGTAGGTCAGGCGCAGCTGCCGTTCCTCGAAGCGGCGCTCGATCTCGCTGGTGGAGAGCGCAGCTCCCATGCTCAGGTCGATGCGATGGCGACGGGCGAAGCGGTCACGAATCGCCACCAGCTCCCGTTCATTCGAACGAATGGCTGTCGTGACTGCGTGGAGGAAAAGGCGCTCGAGGTGGAGATTGAACTGTTGGCGGCGTCCGGCAATGGTGCGGCTGGCGAACGTGAATGGGCGTCCGTCGGCCAGGAGCGCCACCGGCGCCGGGTAACGCAGGAGCCAGGTGATCTCGTCGCGCAGCGTCCTGGGGTCGAGGCGATCGCGTTCGGGGTGGTCGATGGATATCTCCTCGGCGGTCGGCCAGCGGCCCCGCGAGCGACGGAAC
>JAHECQ010000137.1:576-9320 GCA_024641625.1 Acidimicrobiales bacterium
AGTGTCAGGCGCCAATCGATGGTTGAGGTCTGGGCTCGAAGCGCGTCGATCTCGGCGATACGGGCCTCGGCCCACGCGGCCGTACCCGGGTAGGTGGCTCGGTAACGGGCCAACATCTCGGCGGCTTCCTCGACGGTGGTCGCAGTGCCTTCGGCGGTGAGTGAACGGCTGAGGGCCGCTGCTCCCGAGCCGTAGGCGATTCCGAAATTGAGGGCTTTGGCCACCTTGCGGAGGTGGGCGAACCGCTCGGGGTCGGTGGATCGCAGCTCCTCGGGATCGAAACCGAACATCGAGGCGGCGGTGGTGACGTGGACGTCGACCCCGCGGGCGAAGGCATCGCGCAGGGCGACGTCACCAGCCACCTGCGCCAGTACCCGCAGTTCGGCCTGGCTGAGGTCGGCATGGACGAACACCCGGTCGGCGTTCGACGGCCGGATGAATGGCAGCATGCGCGGGGTGAAGTTCTGGGCGTTCGGGTTGCGACTGGCCAACCGTCCGGTGTTGGTCCCGACCACTTGCAGGTACTGCGGATGCATGCGGTCGTCATCGCCCATGTGCTCGCGGATCGACTCGCCGTAGGTGCTGAGGACTTTGGCATGGTTCCGGTACTCGAGGACTGCAGCACAGAGCTCACCGCCGATGTCGCGCAGGACACCGGCGTGGACCGAGTCCGTCTCGCCGAGTAGCCTCGGCGCGCCCAGTCGGCTCTCGGCCCAGGCCGACACACGGTCTCTTGCGTGGGTGTTGAGGGCCTCCTTCACCTGTCGATCCGATGCCGGATTCCACGTCGGCTCGATGATCTCGTCGAACAGGGTGCCCTGGCCACCGCCGGTCAGCTCGGCCAACTGGCTGAGGACCACGCGCCGGCTCGCCTCGATCCGGTCGAGCTCGGCTCGCCAGCCCTCCCAGTCGAACGGCAGCCCGGTGCGTTCCATCTGATCGAGGAACGGTCGAGCCTTCATCTCGATGTCGGCGATCAACTCCAACTCGGCGGCGGCCAGTTCCCTGCGGAGTGCGTCGCCCACCCAGAGGGTCTCCACCGCATCGTTGGCGGCATAGCGGATCTGCTCAGGAGTCAGGTCGTCGGTTGCGGTGAAGGACAACTGGATGGTGCCCTTGCCCTCGGCTCGGACATCGAGATAGTGCTCGGTCGCCCAGGCCAGCCCGTGGTACCAGGTGAACCCACTGGTGCCCTGGTGAAGGAGGGCGTCGGCCAGCTGGGCGTCCCACCAGTGGAGATGGGGCGTGGTGTCCGGGCTGTTCCACACTGCGAGGTCGAGGACGCGGGCATCGAAGCTCGCATTCCAGGCGTCGCAGGTCACCCCGTCGAGCACGGGAGCAAGTCGTCGCGGGTCGAGGTCGCGAGCATCGACGACGAACGCCTCCTCGACGCCCTGGGCCGATCGGGTGGCCACCGACATGACGCGAAGCCGGCCCGCCTCGCTGCCGGAGATCGGGGTCTCGGTGTCGATGGCCACTCGCTCGGCGGTCCGAAGCGCATGGTGCAGCACGTCGAGATCGGCCACGCTCACCACGAGGCGGCAGGGCACGCTGCCCGGATCCCGCACCGTCACCCCTTCGTGGTTGCCTGCCCGGCCTCGGTCCAGGCGAGGATCCCGCCATCGACGTCGGCCACATCAGCGAAGCCGAGATCCTTCATCAAGGCGGTGGTCTGACCACTGCGGCTCCCGGACCGGCAGTACACGAGATACGGCACCGCTGGGTCGAGTTCGTCGAGTCGGTCGACGAAGTCGGTGTCGTAGAAGTCGATCATGACCGCGCCGGCGAGATGACCCTCGGCGAACTCCTCGGGCGTGCGGACGTCGAGAATCACGAGGTTCTCCGGTGGGTTCGCCTGGATCGCTGCCGCGTCGGCGACCGAGACGAGACGGATGCCGGCCGCTGAGTCCTGGGCGTCGCTCACCTGCGGAGCTGCGACGGAATCGGAGCTGCTACTGCTGGAGCAGGCGGTGGCGACGCCGGCGACGGCGAGAAGCGAGATGAGCACGCGGTACATCAGAACCATGGTTCCACTGTACGGAGCGTCGAGACCGGACCGAGCCTCGGTGAGGTTCCCAGCGGCGAGCCGGCATGTTTGCTCGAGTCGATCGTGCCGCCTACCCCAGGCTCGCCAACTCCCCCCGGATGATCGCGTCGGTGAGTCTGAACTTCTGGATCTTCCCCGAGGGTGTGAGGGGGAATGCGTCGGCAACGAACCAGTGCGCCGGGGTCTTGAACGCGGCGAGCTCGCTGCGACAATGAGCCCGGAGCTCATCAACGGTCGGCAACCTCGACGGGTCGCTGGGACGAATGACGGCGGCGACGACCTCACCCCAGTGCTCATCCGGCAGGCCGACCACCGAGGCCTCGGCCACGGCCGGGTGACTGAACAGGAGGTCTTCGATCTCCCGCGGGTAGATGTTCAGACCCGCACGGATGATCATGTCCTTCAATCGCCCGGTGATCCGGAGATAGCCGCGCTCGTCCATCGAACCGAGGTCGCCCGTGTGCAGCCAGCCGTCGGAATCGATGGCTGCTGCGGTCTCCTCCGGGAGCTCGAAGTAGCCGAGCATCGTCTGGTAGCCGCGGGCGCAGATCTCACCCGGTTGGTCGATCGGAACGACCTGGCGGGTCTCGGCATCGAGGATTGCGACTTCGACCTGTGGCATGGGTCGACCGATCGTGTGTTCCTGGTCTTCGGCGGAGTCGGTTGGCTCGGTCTGGCTGATGATGCCGTGCAATTCGGTTTGGCCAAAAGAGATGACCAGGTCGCAGCCGAACGTCTCCTTGGTGCGGTTGACCAGGGTCGCCGGCACGGTGCTCGCGCCGGACATGACGACCTGCAGACTGCCGAGATCGCGGTTGGGTCGATCGGGGTGGTCGAGGAGCGCCAACAGCATGGTCGGCACGACCAGCGTGTGGGTTCCCCGGTAGGTCTCGATCAGTTCGAGCAACAGCCCGGGGTCGAAGTCGGGGAGGAGCACGAAGGTGCCGTGGGCGGCCATCGTTCCGAGTTCGGTGACCGATCCGCCGCCGATGTGGTACATCGGCATGGCGTTCACGAACACCGAGCCATCCTGGATGAGTGCCCGGTTCCCGGCGAGCGCCGACGCGTTGACGACGCCCTTGTGATGGAGCAGGGCGCCCTTGGGGAATCCGGTCGTTCCCGACGTGTACTGCACCTGCGCCGGGTCGAGCGGTCGAACGACGGGCAGCGGGGTGTCGCAGGCGCGTCCGGCGGCGATGAAGTCGTCCCAGTGGCCGAAGGAGATCGTCTGTCCGAGTCCGGGGAGGTCGGCAACCACCTCGTCCATCAGCGCGGCCATGTCGAAGTCTCGGTAGCTCTCGGCGAAGAACACCCCGGCCGCCTTGGACTGGCCGAGCACGTAGGACAGTTCCTGACGGCGGTAGCTGGGATTGAGCGCGACCATGACCATGCCGGCGAGCGACAGTCCTTGCTGGAGAATGACCCACTCGGCGCAGTTCGGGGCCCAGATCGCGACGCGGTCGCCGGCAGCGAACCGCTCCAGGAGTGCTCGCGCCGTAACTTCGGCAGCGTCGAGCAGTTCGGCGTAGGTCCAGACCCGTCGCGCGTCGTGCGCTCGGCGACCATCGACCAGGGCCGGGCGATCCGGTTGTGCGGCCGCTGCTTCACGCAGCAGATCGCCGATGGTCTGCTCACGCAACCCAAGTCGCCGATCCGCCGGCCAATAGGACTCCGTCAGGCTTGTCGGCATTAGTGTCTCCCCAATCGATGACGTCCCGCTCCATGGAGACAGTAATGCACATTCACTTCACGCCACTTCGACGGAGGCCCGGTCGCTCATGATCGAACCCGGTACGACTGACGTTGCCGGTCCGCTCGTGGGCCTCCGGGTGCTCGAGCTCGGCCATTGGGTGGCGGGCCCGGCCGTCGGCGGAGTGTTGGCCGACTGGGGAGCGGAGGTGGTGAAGGTCGAGCCCAGTGGCGGCGATCCGATGCGGCACCTCTTCGCCCCATCTGCCGGGGCGGCGGTCAACAGTCCGGCGTTCTCGGCCGTCAATCGTGGCAAGCTCTCGATCGAGCTCGACCTGGCCGACGTCGACCATCGGGAGCGCTTCGAGCAACTGCTGGTCGAGTCCGATGTGCTGGTGACCAACTTCAGGCCGGGTGCATTGATCCGACTCGGGCTCGACCCGGACGAGGTCCGGGCTCGGCATCCACGCCTGGTGTACTGCTCGGTGACCGCCTACGGATGGGAAGGCGACGATCGGGAGCAGGCCGGCTACGACCTGGCCGGGTTCTACGCCCGTGCGGGTGTGCTGCATCAGCTCACTCCGGTCGGCTCGTCTCCGTCGCCGTACATGAACGGCGTCGGCGACACGTTCACCTCCATGTCGGCGGTGGCGGGTGTGCTGGCCGCCATCCACAAACGGCAGGCGACGGGCGAGGGCTCCTTCGTCGAGGCGTCGTTGTTGCGGACCGGTATGTGGTCGATGGCCGGGGAGATCAGCCTGGCGGCCAATGGCGGTAGGCCGCGACCGGTGGCCGATCGGACCGCCTCGCCGACGCCGTTGTTCAACACCTATCGGGCCGCCGATGATCGGTGGTTCGTGCTGGTGGGCGTCGAGGCCGATCGACACCTGCCGTCTGTGCTCGCCGCCATCGGCCACCCCGAACTCCGACACGACGAACGCTTCGCTGACGCTCGGTCGGTGCGGCGCAACTGTCGACCGTTCATCGCGGTGCTCGACGGGGCGTTCGCGACGAAAACCTTGGACGAGTGGGCCGAGGTCTTCGCCGAGCACGATGTGTGGTGGGCGCCGGTCCAGAGCCTGTCCCAGGTCGCCGAGGATCCGCAGGCGGTCGCGACGGGGGCGTGGATCGAGCTCGAAGGGGATCGGGGTCGAACGATCGACGCGCCGATCCGATTTGATCACGTCACCCGACATGTCGTACCCGATGCTCCCGACGTGGGCAGCGACACCGATCGGCTGTTGCGCCGGCTCCGGGCCGACACACCGAGGTCGGGCGATGAAGAGGGGAACCATTGACCGGTGGCACCGAGGACATCGTCCTCTACGACAAGCAGGGCTCGACAGTCCGATTCATTCTCAATCGGCCCGAGAAGGGCAATGCGATGCCGCTTGCCGGGCTCGACCTGCTGGTCGAGTTCCTGCAGCGGGCCGAGGATGACGACGACATCAAGGTCATCGTGCTCGAAGGGCGAGGTCGGTCGTTCTGCACCGGTGACGATTTCGATGACATCGCCATCGCCTACGGCCATGTGCGAGCCCAACCCGGCAAGCAACCGCCCCGCCTCAGCCAGCGGGAACGACTGGCCATCGATCGGCGCCTCGGCCGGGCGGTTGCCGGATTCCAGAACTCGGCCAAGCCGGTGATTGCGAAGGTGCAGGGCCATTGCGTCGGCATCGGGATCTACCTGGTCGAGGTGGCCGATCTCGCCATTTGCGCCGACTCGACGAAGTTCAGCCACGCCGAGCAGCGCCTCGGCCTTGCCGGCAACACCTTCCATCTCGCTCATCTCATCGTGGCCTACGGCCCGAAGAAGGCACGGGAGGTGTTGCTCTTCGGAGATCGGTTCGACGGGCCGACCGCCGAGCGCATGGGCCTGGTCAACCGAAGCGTGCCGGTCGAGGAGCTGGATGCGACCGTTGACGCCTGGGTGGAGAAGGTCGCTCGGAACGCGAAGGATGCGCTCGTGATGGGCAAGGCCGCGCACAACATGGCGCTCGCCTCGCTCGGGATCAGTGGCTACATCCACAGCGGCATGGTCGGCCACGCGCTCGGCACGAACGTCAAATTCGACGAAGGCGAGTTCAACTTCTTCCGCGCTCGTCGTGATGGCGGCACCAAGGAAGCCTTCCAGACGCGAGACGCCCATCACCAGAGCGACCCGGACGAAGCGCCTCACTGACGAGCGACTCGAGTGCTCCCCGATGGCGACCTCCGGCCGGGCGTGGGGTCTCCGACGGCGAGGGTCTTCCATGGCGGGTGACCTCTCGTTGCCTGTGGCCCGCTACGTTGCCGGTGAGAGACAAGAGCACCCATCCGAGACCGGGAACGCCACGCCCATGCAGCGATTCAAGAACATCCTCTTCAGCCCGTTGGCGCTGGGTGGCAATCCGGCGGCGATCCGGCGTGTCACCGAGCTCGCTCTCGCCAATGGAGCCGAGCTGACCTTGGTCGGGGTGGCGGCCGAGCCAACAGGGCTGCAACGGTTGCTGCAGCGACCGACACTGATCGATGCCGCGGTGCATGCGGAACTGGTCCGCCTGGAGAGAGGTCTCCAACGGTGGGCGGCGCAAGCACCACCGAGCACCGTCGCCAGTGCAGACGTCGGGGATCCTGCACTGCGGATCATCGAGCGGGTGCTTGCCGACGGTCATGATCTGGTAGTGGTCACCAGCGACGAGGATCGCGACGATCGCGCCACGATTCGCCGGCTGTTGCGGAAGTGTCCCTGCCCGGTGTGGGTGATCCGCCCGACGCGTGCTCGGACCCAACGCGTGCTCGCTGCGGTCAATCCCGATCCCAGCGAGGCCGCCCTGAACCGTTCCATTCTCGAGATGGCGGCATCGATGGTCGACCTGCACGGCGGCGAGTTCCACGTTGTGCATACGTGGGAGCTCTACGGCGAAGCCACCATGCGGAGCTCTGCGTTCATGCGCGTTCCGGCTACCGACCTGGATGCGCTCCTCGACGAGGAACGCGCCAAGCACGGTGAGGCGCTCGACGAACTCGTCGCCACGTCGCTCCCGGCCCGGGCGACACTCCGGGTTCATCTGGTGAAGGGACCGGCCGCGGCGTTGATTCCCGCCCTGGTCGAGCGTCTTCGGATCAACGTCCTGGTGATGGGTACGGTGGCCCGCACCGGGGTGACCGCGATGGTCATGGGAAACACCGCCGAGCGCGTGCTCGATGAGGTCCGTTGCTCGGTGATCGCCATCAAGCCGGAGGGCTTCCTCTCGCCGATCAGTCCGCGGGTCGGGTGATCGGTATCGCAACGATGGGTTGACGGGTCACCTTCGGGACCGGGCGTGTCTGCCGGAGCGCTTGTTCATGGGATGAGGACACCAGGTCCGCCGATTGTCCCGGCGGCGAGATCGCGTAGCGCCAGAGGGGCATCCGAGAGGCGGTAGAGGTGTGGCTCGACCCGGAGCGGGTGGCGTGCGTCGACCTCGAGCAGACCGGTGACGTCGGCCCGGGTCACGTTGGCGACGCTACGGATCGACCTCTCGTGCCACAACAGGTCGAAGTCGAACGAAGGGATCTCGTCGAGGTGAATCGCGTTGATCACCACGGTGCCGGCTCGGCGGGTGGCGCGGAGGGCATCGATCACCACACTCCCGACCGGAGCGAACGTGATCGCGGCGTGGAGGGGCGCAGGCGGAAGCGCCTGGAGGTCGCCGACGGAGTCGGCACCGAGCGCGGTGGCTCGGGTCTGTTCGACGGGATTGCGGGTTGCGACGTGCACCTCGATGTTGCGCAGCTTGGCCAGCTGCAACACCAGTGAGGCCGACGAACCGAAGCCGTACAGGCCGAGCCTCTGCCCGGCGGTGACCTGGGCGATCTCGAGGGACCGGTAGCCGATGACCCCGGCGCAGAGCAGCGGAGCCAACTGGGTGGCTGATCGATCCGATGCGACGCTGAACGCGTAGTCGTCGTGGCAGATCATCTCATCGGCGTAGCCGCCGTCGCAGTCCCAGCCGTGGAACACGGCCGACAGGCAGAGGTTCTCCTGGCCGGCCACGCAGTACTCACATCGGCCACACGTGCCGGCGAGCCACGTCACCCCGACGCGGTCGCCGATCCGGTGCGAGGCGCCGGGCCCGGCCCGCAGCACCCGGCCGACCACCTGGTGTCCCGGCACGACGGGTCGGCGATGGAGCGCGAGATCACCTTCGACCAGCTGGAGGTCGGTCCGACACACGCCACACGCCTCGACCGCGACCACGATCTCGTGGCGGTCCGGCACGAGCGGGGGTCGAACCGACAGGGTCAGAGGAGTGGCGTCGATCGGTCCTGGATGCTCGAGCAGGAATGCTCGACTGGTGGCGGTGGAGGTCATGTTCGCTGGGGGAGTCCCTCGGTGGGCTCAGTGCACCTTGATCTTCTGCGCCCGGTCGGCGACGGCATTGGGAACCTCTCCTCGATGTCGGTCATGATGTGTGCTGTCCTTGCCTTGCAGGGAACGGGGCAGATCGATGATCGGGGCCGGACGTCACCGGCTGATCGAATCCGGTTCAACACCGAATCAACCGGACTCCTCGACGGAACTCCCGTGACTGACAGGCCATCACCGGAGATATCGATTGGCTCCGCCGAGCAGATCGGCGGCCTCGCGCGCCATGCGTTCGACGACCTCGGCCGCCGGCAGGATGTCGTCGATCAGGCCGGCGATGTTGCCGGCGCCGTTCATGGCCACCCCCTCCTGTCCGCCCCGGTCGATCGTCATGGTGCCCAGCATCGTGGCCGCCAACACCGGTTGGAGCGGCATCGGCAGCGGGTCGACCTCGGCCTCGTCCCAGGCTTGCGTCCAGGCATTGGGGAGCATTCGGAACCGCTTGCCGGTGTAGGCGCGGCTGATGATCGGCGACTGGTCGGCGGCGGCAACGATGCCTGCCTTCTGCCAACCGGCGATCCCTGCCTCGTGCGTGGCCAGGAATCGGGTACCCACCCATACTGCCTGACAGCCCATGACCAGACTGGCGGCCAGCCCTCGGCCATCCCCGATGCCGCC
>JAHECQ010000619.1 GCA_024641625.1 Acidimicrobiales bacterium
TCATCGACGCCTCCCGACCACGCCGCCACACCGTTGGTAGCCGCTGGTTCGTCGACGAGACCTAGGGGAAGGTTGCCGGGAAATGGCGGTACGTCTACCGAGCCGTCGATGAACAGGGCCGGGTCATCGACGTGTACGTGTCCCGCCGACGCGATCTCGTGGCCGCCCGAACATTCTTCAACGCAGCGCTCCTTGCTCATGGCGCCGTCGAAGATGTTGTCCGCGGTCAAAAGAGCGGCCCTGGTCTGAATGGCGGACGCAGCAATCCAAAGATCATTGGCATGGCTGCGCTCGTGAAGCGGATGGCCCGCCACGCGGCAGCCGTGGCGAAGCCGGGCGATGGTCGACAGCAGATCATCGCTGACCGGGATGACGGTGGTGGCCTGGATCGCGGCCTCGAGGCGCTGGCGTCGCTGGTCCCCCCATTCAGCGACCAGAGCACCATAACGAAGCTCGCTGACCGTCACCGCTGCGAGGAAGATCTGGTTCCCCGCCATCAGCGACACGAACGGTTCAAACCGAACCCGGCGCCGACGACTGAGCGACGCGCTGAAGACGCCGGTGTCGACGACGACCCTCATACACCCAACGCAGCGGCGAACGCATCGTCCTCATCGTCGGTCAGACCGTCGATCAACAATGCATCGACCGAAGCCAACGCGGGAGCGGCTGCAAGCTGCTCCTCAGTCAAATCAGCGGGAAGCAACAAGGTGCCGCGGCGGTCGTGATCATCGTGGTGTGCGGCATCGCTCATAGCTCCCAGCCTACGCGCCCGCTCCTCCCCGACCAGGAACCCACCACGAGACAAGCGCCTTCGCCCAAGTCGCACCCTGGCCACCGACCGTCACCGGGCGCGGTCGGCATGCCGATGCATCCACCGAGAAGTCTCGCAAAGGGCGCCAGCAGTAGCGACCCCAACCCGACCTTCATCGCTGTCCTCGACCGACACACCTCTGGAGCAATCGGTGGAGCAAAACTCCACGGCATCACAGCGCATCACACGGATTTCCTGGACGGTCACCCGGACTCTGCCCTACTCAACGCACTGCAGCACACCATGCGGACGGTTCCTTACGGTCTCTTAATCCGCAGGTTCTGGGTTCAAGTCCAAGGGGGCGCACGCAAAACACCCGTTCAGAGGCTACTTCGGACGGTCCGACGAGTCGGGCCGTTGCTCTCCAGGAGCAATAGACCGGCAGATAGACTCCGCGACAGACCGCACCTTGCCACCGTTCGTCCCCCGGGCGCACGATGCCAGAAGCAGTTGCCGACACACACAGAAACCCCTCCTGCGCGCTGCTTGAGGCGGCGGCCCACCGGCCCGGCGCCCGGTGACAGACTCGAACATGTCCTTCCTCCCGGCCAGCGACAACAACAAGTCCACCGGCCCTTGCGTCTGGACGCGAGATCCGCCTGACGCTTCGAGTCCGGACCGGTAAACTCAACCCCATGGCAGGCACCCCGGTCAGAGTCGAGCTGAGTGACGACGTCGCCGATGTCGTGCGCCGCGAGGCAAGCCGCACCGGCCGGAGCGAAACGGAAGTGGTCGAACTCGCCGTCAAGCGACTCGTTGCCCCATCGATACTCGACCGCCTCTGGGACCGCGCCGAGCTGACCGAAGACGAGGCCATGGCGATCGCGGTCGAGGAAGTCAACTCCGCCCGAGCCGAACGCAACGCCAGCTGAACCTTGTCGGTCGTCCTCGACACCAACGTCCTGATCTCGGCCGTTCTGTCGGCAAAGGGCGCTCCCGCAACACTGGTTCGCGCGGCACGCGACGGCAATCTCGACGTCGTTGCCTCGCCTCACCTACTCGCGGAACTGCAACACGTGCTGCAACGGGACCAGTTTCGACGGTTCCTGTCACTGGCTGAGGTCGATGAACTCATCGAGGACCTCGGCAGGATCTTGCGGATCGAAGTTGACCCCGAGCCCGACGTCCCGGTTCTTCGAGACCCGAAGGATGACTACCTGCTGTTCCTCGCCCGAGCCGTCGGCGCCGACTACATCGTCTCCGGTGACGCCGACCTCACCGACGAGGTTCTCCAACCGCCGGCGATCACACCCCGCCAGGCGGTCGAACGGTTCGGTCTCGGCTGACCGGCGGACCTTGGAGCAATAGCAGGAGCAAAATTCCAGGCCACCACAGCGCACGGCACGGATTTCCTGGACGGTTGAGCGGAATCTACGGACTTCAGGGACTTCTCAACACGGCACGGACCGTTCCTTACGGTCTCTTAATCCGCAGGTTCTGGGTTCAAGTCCCAGGGGGCGCGCTGCAGAAGTCCAGGTCAAAGGCTCAAGATGGCCTGATTCGGCGCATCGGCGGGGCGCCGACTTCGCGCCTTCGGAGCAATAGACTGCGAGATAGACCGGTAGATAGGCTGCCGGCGAGGTGAATGGCGGGGTCAATCCGCGACGCTGCCCGCAGGCGCACGGGGCCGGCAAGACCTCCAGCAGCCAACGCTGATCGGGCACGAGCCAACTGGCCGAAGCCGGGCAAAGGGCCCGTGGCCAGCGCTAACGTTCGTCCAGCT
>JAHECQ010000620.1 GCA_024641625.1 Acidimicrobiales bacterium
GCCGAAGTCGGAGCGGAGCTGCTCGTAGGTCGACAACAGATCGGCGTCGAGCCCGGCAGCGGCTTCGGCGCGTCGGGGCTCGAGCTCCTCGAGCTCGTGCTGAACGTCACCCAGCGCCAGTGTCAGCTCGGCCTCCTTCTCGGCTCGGCGGGTGGCGATCTCGTGGCCGACCCCAGACGCGGCATCGAACTCGGCGACTACCGGCTCGAGGGCCTCCATGATCTCCAGCTCCTGGTCTTCGAGGCCGCGTTTGCGTTCGCCCAGATGAGCCGACTCGGCCTGGAGCGCCAACAGGTCCTTGGTGGCGGTGACCGAACCGTCATACAGCTTCGCCTCGATGTCGGCTCGCCGAGCATCGAGCAGTGCGATGTCGTCATCGAGTCGCTTCTGCTGACGATCCAGCTCATGACGTCGGCCTGCGATCTCCTCCGTCTGTTCACGCTGCGACGCGGCTTCTGCGTCGATGGCCCGCAGTTCCGCAGCCAACGGGTGATGGTTCCGTCGATGGCGCAACTGATCGAGGCGGACATCGAGATCCTGCAACTCGAGCAACTCGATGAACCGAGGTGACGTCATGAATCAGCCTCCAGAGCTGGGTGGAGTGGGCGACTGGGTGCTCTTGGGCGCCGTCACGGGCGGCGCGGTGCCGGGTGGCGCCTCATCGGGAGGAACGGACTCCGGGACCGTCGACTCGGTGGTGGTGGTGATCACCTCGAAGCAGTCCGGTTTGCCATCACCATCGGTGTCGACTGCCAGGGTGTTGCTCGTGAACCCGCTCCGACGACCGTCACAGAACTCGAGCTCGCCCGGCGCCTTCAGATATCGCCCGCCTCCATAGGAATCGGGCGGATCGAAGGTACACGGTTCGGCAATTCGGCTGTGGTAAGCGTTGTTGAAGTCGCCCCAGGTGATGGCCGGGTAGGTACCCCCTTGGACACGGCCCACACCCCCGACGTTGAGCATCGGAACCTTCTCATCCGGGTTTCCCATCCAGACGGCGCTGGCCAGACAATCGGTGTAGCCGACGAACCATGCGTCCTCGTTGTTCTGCGTCGTACCGGTCTTGCCCGCCGCGATGTGACCATCGTCGAGTCGCGCTGCCCGACCGGTGCCGCCGACGACGTTACTGGCCAGCGTCTCGGTGATCAGGCGAGCCGATTGAGTGGAGATGGCACGTCGGCCGTTGGGGCGATGCTGGTAGATGACCTCGCCCTTGGCGTTCTCGACGCTCTCGACGTAGTACGGCGTGTTGTAGATGCCGTCGTTACCCATCGCTGCGTACGCCGCTGCCATCTCGATCGGCTTGACCTCGAGGGCCCCCAGCGGAAGCGACAAATAGGGTTGGAGTTCGGTGGTCAACCCCAATCGCCTGGCCACGTCGACCACGGCCTGATTCCCGACCACCTGCCCGAGTCGGACGAACGCGCAGTTGTTGGATGCTCGGGTGGCCGACGCGACGCTCTGCTCGCCGCCCCCGCCGCCCTTCACCTCGTAGGGATCGGGCACGCCACCGGGGTTCTCGAAGCTGCATGGCGAGTCGCCGCGTACCGTGTCCTTCGGCGTGTAGCCGGCCTCGAACAAGGCAGCCAACACGAAGGTCTTCATCGACGAGCCCGGCTGACGTTCGCCGTCGGTGGTGAGGTTGAACTCCTCGCGAGCGAAGTCCGGGCCGCCGACCATTGCCCTCACTGCCCCCGAGTGGGTGTCCATGGCCACGATGGCCATGGTGAAGTTGCGCGGGTCAGCCGGGAGATGGTCGTCCCGGGCCGCCAACGCATCAGCCTGAGCGAGCGGATCGAACGTGGTGCGAATGGTCAGACCCCCGAAGAAGATCGACCGACGTCGCTCCTCTTCGGTCTCCCCCAACGGAATGTCGGGGTTGTTGAAGAGCTCCTTCTGGGCTTCCTCGGTGAAGTAGTCCTTGGGACCGGAGGCAATCGGCTCACGTCGCTCAGCGGGAAGGGCCGAGGTGTTGATGTCGTCGGCCTGTTCGGGAGTGATGAGTCCGTCGTTCAGCAGCACGCTCACCACGACCTCACGCCGCTCACGGGCTGTCACCGCGTTGCGAGTCGGGTCGTACTTGGTCGGGTTGCGAATCAGGCCGGCCAGCATGGCGCCTTCCTCCCACCCCATCTCCGAAACGTCCTTGTAGCCCCAATAGGTCTCCGCCGCCGCCTGCACCCCGTAGGCCCCGGACCCGAAGTAGACGGTGTTGAGATAGCGCTCGAGAATCTCGTCCTTGGTGAGCTGCCGTTCGAGGCGCAGTGCGTAGAAGGCCTCGGTGCTCTTGCGATCGAAGTCCTGCTGGGGGCCGAGAATGGCGTTCTTCACCAGCTGCTGGGTGATCGTGGATCCACCCTGCTCGATGCCCCCGGCATTGATGTTGGTGATCAAGGCGCGGAACACTGCCCGGTAGTTGACGCCGTTGTGTCGATAGAACGCCGAGTCCTCCATCGCCAGGATCGAGGAAATGACCGGCTGGGGGATCTGGTCGAGGGTGACAGGTTCGCGATTCTCCTCACCGCGCAACAGGGTG
>JAHECQ010000138.1:0-5114 GCA_024641625.1 Acidimicrobiales bacterium
ACACCCATCTGTTCCTTCCGGACCGACTCCGCTATTGGTGATCGGCACCTATGAGCAGCCGAGAGCCGCGCTGATCGCTTCGCCGAGCGCCCGGAGTGACGCTGCCTGCGAGGCCGAGATTTCGCCGTCGGCGAGCTGATGCTGAACACCATCGAGGAACGAATCAAGCTTGTTGCAGACGGCCCCGTCATTCTTGGATTCCAGTCATTGAGCAGTTTCTCAGCCTAGTTCGGCGGAGCCTGAAGGCTTCGCGTGACGCCATTGGGCAAACCGAGGGCGGCGATCTCATCATCGAGCGTTCCGATCGATGAGCCGTCGACCACGACAGTGACCGTGAATGATGCAGTGGCGGTGTTGCCGGCAGCGTCACTTGCAGTGCAGTTCACCGTGGTCGCGCCAAGAGCGAATGTGGCACCTGTGGCCGGGGCACACGAGGACGACGTGACACCGACATTGTCCGAAGCCGTCGCCGTGAAGGGCACCACTGCGCCATCAAGACCCGTGGCCTCGACCGTGACAGAAGTCCTCGAACAACACCGAGCGTGAAGGCCGACTGTGGCGCATCGTCGCTCGTCTCTCGATCCTCCCTGCAGCCGAGCGCTCGACCAAGACCGAACGTTCGGTGTCGAGCGTCGATGATCTGAACTTGTTGTTGCGCTCGACCTCAGGCACCGTTCTTCACCCGCTCGTTAGTTCGTGCGCGATTGCTGCCCTACGACCAGCAGAGGCGCGGGCACTTCTCTGGGAGGATGTCGACCTCCAATCCACAACGCTGCGGGTTAACAAACAGCTCGACTCACGGGCACGGCCAACAGACCCGAAGACCCGCCTGGCACGACGCACGATCGGATTTCGGCCAGCCGTGGGTGAGTCTTTGAGATCGTGGCGCGCAGTGCAAGCAGAGAGTCGGCGTCGGTCAGGTGAGTTCTGGCAGGATGGACGACTGGTGATCACGACCGCCGTCGGAACAGTAATCAACAAGGACAATCTGCGTCGAGATCTCAACCAAGCCTGCCGCGCTGCCGGGATGCAGTCGGTCACCTCGTACGAGCTACGTCACACTGCCATGACACATCTGTCGGCCGAAGGTCTCACAAGCTGGGACCTCGCCGACTATGGAGGAACGTCCCCTCGCATGGTCGAGGATGTCTATCGTCACCGAGGCGACTCGATACTTCGGCTTCCTCAACCGCCGATTTCGAGCCGGAAGGCACCACCTCAAGCACCAGGCCGGTGACAACTCCCCGCTCGACGTCACCTGTGGGGCACTTTGAGCTGGTGGTAAGCGTGGTTTCGCGAGGCAGTTGTGAGCGAAGCAAGCAACTGTGGGTGCCCGAAGGGCACACGTGGACCGTACAAGACTTGAACTTGTGACCTCTCGCGTGTGAAGCGAGCGCTCTAGCCAACTGAGCTAACGGTCCGAGGCTGAGACAGCTGCGACATGATAGCGCCCATCGCCCGATTCGCCCGATTCATGTCGGCGAACCGACCCGACGAGGACACCCGCTCAGCCGATGGGCGCCCACCGGCCATCGGCGAAGACCTGCTCCATCGCCCCCAGTGCCTGGATGACCAGTACGTCCTCGAGCTGGCGCGCCGCTACCTGCAGACCGACCGGTAGTCCATCAGCGGTGAATCCACAGTTGACGGTGCCTGCAGGGTTGCGGGTGAGGTTGTATCCGTAACTGAACTTGACCCAACCCGGTGTCGCGACGCCGTTCACGACGCCCTGTCCACCGATGCGCGGGGGATGACCGGCAGCAACCGGTGTGACCAGTAGCGGCGCCTGATCGAACGCCCGACTGAGCCGAAGGCTGAACTGGTGCACGGCATCGAGCGATCGAACGAGATCGGCCGCCGTCACCCGATCGAGACCCCACTCGATCTGAAAGCGCAGCGACGGATCGATCTGCTCCCATTGGGATGTCCCGCGCAGGTGCCCCTGCGTGCGAGCCCGCATGGCCGTCCAGAGGCTCCACCACGCCGGCAACGGGTCCTCAGGCCAGAGATCGTCGACCTCGATCACCTCGACCCCGGCATCGGCCAGCCGATCGACGGCCGCTCGACAGATCGCTGCTATCTCGGCATCGACCTCGGCGAACCCCAGCGTCGGCGACCAGACGACCGAGGACGGAAGCCGATCGACCCCCAGCACCTCGAACCACGATGAACCGGGGTGCGGGAGTGAGTACGGATCCGTCGGGTGCGGGCCGATGCACGAGTCGAGCGCCAATGCCGTGTCGGCAATACGCAAGGCCATCGGACCCTTGACCGAGAAATGAGCCGAACCCGGCGGATTGGGCCCGCCGTTGGGCACGCGCCCCTGGGTGGCCTTGATCGCGGAGAAGCCGCAGATGGCCGCCGGCAGGCGGATCGAACCACCGCCGTCGGAACCGGTGGCCAGCGGAATCATGCCCGAGGCGAGGGCCGCCGCCGAACCGCCGGAGGAACCGCCCGGAGTGTGTTCGAGACTCCACGGGTTGCGGGTGGCGCCACTGAGGAGCGACTCGGTGGCGCCCTTGTGCCCGTACTCGGGCGTCGTGGTCTTGCCGATGACCACGCACCCCGCAGCAACCAGGCGTTCGACCAGGACGGAGCTCTCCTCGACCGGGTCTGGCGAGGACAGGAGCGAGCCGTACCGCGTGGCGAAGCCGGCGGCGTCCTCGAGGTCCTTCACCCCCAGTGGGATACCGGCCAGGGGACCGACGCGATCCCCCGACGCGATCCGCTCGTCGATCTGATGTGCGATCGCCAGGGCCCGATCGGCGTCGGTCGCCACGAAGGCGTTGACCTGGGGATCGAGTGCCTCGATACGTTCGAGCGCGAACTGGGTGAGTTCGCGCGCCGATCGCCGACGGGCCCGTACGTCGGCGGCCAGGTCCGAGACGCGGTGCTCACGGAAATCGAAGGCGGGCGTTGACTCGGACATGGTCACCGACCCTAGTTCACCATGGTCGTGCTCCGGGGCGGGTCCGAGCCGGGAGTCGCCGGAGGGGCAAACCCGTTCAGGAACCGAGACAGGCGGTGACGCCGTTGCTCAACTCGACCTCGCGAATCGTCCTGCTCGGTTCGGGACACGCTCCGCCGGGCTCGAACGCGCCGATGACCCGACCGTCGTAGACACCAGTACAGGGAATGGCGATGAGCTGGGGTCCGCCGATCACTCGGACACAGGCATTGGCGTCGACACCAAGGTCCGGGCCGGCGTAGGTCGTCGCGGTCGGCTCGCCCCCCGTCACCCCCTGGTAGGCGGTGAAGATGAAGATGCCCATGACGAGAGCAACGAGGCCGAGCCACGGCGCATAGCGCAGCGCCACCGCGTGCCGGTTGTCGATCGTGTCGGACTGATACTGCCGTTGTGATCGAAGGAACTGCGGGTCGAGGAGACGCGGATCGATACGAGTGACTCCAGCTTCGGTACGGATTCCCGACGCGGAGCCGGCGGATCCCGTGGAGCTCTGCGGACCGCGACTGACCGCATCGAGCAGTTCGTCGTACTCGGCACGTCGAGCGGTGTCGCCGAGCACCCGCCAAGCCTCGTTGACCTTGCGCATGGCGTTCTCGGCCAGCTCGCGTTCGGCGACCTTGTGCCCGCTGAAGTGGTCCGGGTGCCATCGGCGCGCCTCGTCGTAGTACGCCCGCCGCACCTCCTCATACGAGGCTGATCTCGTGACCCGAAGGGTCTGATAGTGCGTCGGAGCGCTCACGCTGTCAGGCTAGAAGTCAAGTCGTACGCATCAACCGGAACAGGGAGACCCACCATGAAGCTCGCGCTCGGACTCGGCTATTGGTCCTCAGGCCCACCAGCAGGATCAGTCGAACAGATCGCCGCGGCGGAACGGCTCGGTTTCGACTCGATGTGGACTGCGGAGGCCTACGGCTCGGATGCACTGACGCCACTCGCCTGGTGGGGAGCAGCCACCCGGAACATCGGTCTGGGTACCTCCATCTGTCAGATCTCGGCCCGCACACCCTCGGCGATGGCCATGGCCGCGATGAGCATCGATCACCTCTCCGGCGGCCGTTTCCGACTCGGGCTCGGTGTCTCCGGACCCCAAGTAGTCGAGGGATGGTACGGCCAGCCCTATCCGAAACCCCTGGCCCGGACTCGCGAGTACGTGGAGATCATTCGCAGGATCTGGGCCCGCGACCTCCCGGTCGAGTACCTGGGCGAGTTCTACCAGCTTCCGTACAAGGGCGGATCCGACCTTGGCAAGCCGCTCAAGTCCACCGTCCATCCACTGAGATCTGACATCCCTATCTACCTCGGGGCCGAGGGACCCAAGAACGTGGCCATGGCGGCCGAGATCGCCGATGGCTGGCTCCCGCTGTTCTTTGCTCCGAAGGACAACGAGTTCTACCGCAACGCACTGGCCGAAGGGTTCGCTCGCGAAGGTGCTCGTCGCTCCTTCGAGGACTTCGACGTGGCCGCAGTCGTCTCGGTCGTACCCAATGACGACGTCGAAGCCGCAGCTGACGTCATCCGTCCGACATTGGCCTTGTACGCCGGAGGCATGGGCGCCCGAGACGCCAACTTCCACCTCGATGTCTTCGCCCGAATGGGCTACGAAGCCGAGTGCCGCAAGATCCAGGATCTCTACCTGGCCGGCGACAAGCGGGCGGCCATCGCCGCCGTCCCCACCAGCATGGTCGAGGATGTCGCGCTCATCGGCTCGAAGGAGAAGATTCGCGATGACCTGGCGAAATGGGACGAGTCCGTCGTCAAGACGCTGGTCATCAGCGGCCAACCCCAGCTGCTGGAGTTCATGGCCGAGATCGTGAGCTAGCAGCGAGCCGGTGGGATTGCCCCCCGGGGAGACGGTCCGCCGAATGCCGCTCAGTGGATTTCGAACCGGACCAGATTCTCCGAGTCCGCCCACGCCGACTCGATCTGATGGGTGGTCACGCTGGTCTCGCTGCGCTCATCGGGCTCGGCCTGCTCGACGATCATGCCCAACCGCGCGTCATGCCGTCGCGAGATCGCCATCACCGTCATCGAACCGGTGACGGCTGCGATCATGCAGGACGCTCCGGCGGCGATGACGAGGATCTGACGGAGTGACGAGAACTGGTCGAGAGCCGATGCGCCGGTGATGGAGCAATAGACGAAGAAG
>JAHECQ010000138.1:5124-9269 GCA_024641625.1 Acidimicrobiales bacterium
AAGAAGCTGACGAACCAGGCGATCGCAGAGTGCGGCAACTCCTCCACTGGCCCACCGTTGATCGGCGAACCGGTGCGCCAGAACAGTCGAATCAGCTCGAACACGAGTGCCGGGACGAAGGCACAGGCGAACACCGCCATGAGACCCGAGACAGCAATGAACGCCTGGGCATTCGCCGGACTGGCGGCTGCAGCGATGGCGAAGATCACCGAGCCCACGAAGAACCAGAAGTGTCGAACGAGCAGCCGCCAGACTCCCAGCCGGGCGACCTTCCCCAGACGGCGGATGTTCCGCCAGGTGCGAATCGCCCACAGCACCGACACGATGGCGGTCAGGACCGACAGTAGGAGCATGCCGCCCTCAACCGAGGCCAACCAGTGGGTGTGCTGTTGCTCCGTCGACGGGCTCGAGGCACCGAACCCGATCACCCCGAGTGCCAGGTAGGCAAAGCCGGGAAGAACCCATACGAGCAACACGTTGCGCAGGACCGTCGACAAGGTCAGGGTCGAGTCGTAGCCGTGAATCATCTCGACGATCTTGGCCTGGCGCTTGTTCTTGAGGCGCGAAGGTCCGCTCGTGCTCTTGGTCAACGATTGTCGTCGCGACTGTTGGGTCGACGGGGAGGCCACAACAGACCATCGGCACCCAGGCGCCACGATTGAGCGGTTGGCCCTCGGCTCAGGTGGCGCTCAAGGCCAGTCCGGCAGCCAGGAGCAGCCCGGTGAGCAGCTGGGTTCGGCCCGTCTGTCCGAGCACCGGGATCAGCGCCGGCCCGAGTGCGCCGGCTCTGACCGCACCGATCGGCTGACGAGCCGTGAGCAGGCCCAGGAGCCCAAGGGCAGCAAGGGGTCGCATCAGTGCGCAACCGATGATCCCGGCGGCCACGGCGACGAGCAGACCGACGTAGAGCCGGCGGGTTGGGGCGTCGCCGAGGCGAACGGCGAGGGTGCGCTTCGAGGACTCGGTATCGCCGGGGATGTCCCGCAGGTTGTTGATGACGAGAAGGGCTACCGCCAACAGCCCGACGGGAACTGCTGCGAGTACGGCCAAACCGGTCACCTCCTCGGTCTGGACATAGAACGATCCAACCGTGGCCACCAATCCGAAGAACACGAAGACGAAGACCTCGCCGAGACCCAGGTAGGCGTAGGGCCTCGGTCCGCCGGTGTAGGCCCAGCCGGCAAGCATCGACACCGCTCCGACGGCAACGAGCTCCCAACCCACGGCCACGGCCAGCGCTGCGCCGGCCAGACCGGCTACGGCGAACGCCGACAGGGCGGCTCGCTTGACTTCGACGGCGCTCGCCAGCCCCGATGCCACCAGACGAATCGGGCCGACTCGCCGGTCGTCGGTCCCACGAGCACCGTCGGCGTAGTCATTGACGAAATTGGTGGCCACCTGCAGCGACAGCGACACCACCAGCGCAGCGAACGCGCGCCACACGATGATGTCACCGTCGAGCGCACCGCCCGAATGGCCCACGGCAACCGCAGTACCCACTGCAACCGGCACCACCGCGGCGGGCAAGGTGCGAGGCCGCGCACCGAGCACCCACCGGTTGGCTCCCCCACCGGCTCTCACGGAGTCGTTGGTGTGGGCGATGGCGGGGCCTTCGTTCGGCATAGAACCGGTCATGTTTCCAGCTGCTCGATCACGGGTCCAGTCATGCGGTCGAGTGGAGCAATCGACCAGCGAGCGATTCAAGCGCCGACACGCGAGACCCCTTGACGAGCACGGCATCCCGCTCGTCGAGTGGGCCGAGAAGCTCGGCCGCGCCGTCGGCATCGGCGACGTGCTCAGCACCTGCGCCATAGTCGGGTGCTCCAACGGCGATGAGACGAATGCCGGCGCTGATCACCTCCTCGGCAACCTGACGATGAAGCCGCCCGCTGTCGGCCCCCAGCTCTGCCATGTAGCCCAACACTGCGGTTCGTCGCGGTCGGGACACCGCCAACAACGCGTCGACTGCGGCCCGCACCGAGGTGGGATTGGCGTTGTAGGCGTCGTTGATCACGAGGGCTCCACTCTCGGCGAGCTCGACCTCCATTCGCCACGGCGACACCGCAGCGGTGCCGATGCCCTCGACGGCGTCGACCAGTGCTACGCCGCCGACGAGCGCGGTCGCCACTGCGGCAGCTGCGTTGTGTGCCAGATGTGCTCCCCTCGCCTCCAGCCGCACCTCGATCGAGCCGGCGGGGGTGTCGAGGATGAATCGGGGCCTCAAGAGGTCGTCGAGTACAAGATCTCGCACCATCACGTCGGCAGGCCCCACGCCGAAGGTGATCACCTGGGCAGCGGTACGCCCGGCCATCGCCAGAACACGTGGGTCGTCGGCGTTGAGCACCGCCGCGCCGCCAACCGGAAGCGCCTCGACCAACTCGCCCTTGGCCTGGGCCACCCCGTCGATCGAACCGAACTGCTCGCCATGGGCCAAGGCGACCCTGGTCACGACGCCGATGTCCGGTCGCCCGATTTCGCACAATGCGGCAATGTGCCCGATCCCCCGAGCGCCCATCTCGAGTACGGTCACCTCGGTCTGATCAGGTGCATTCAACAGCGTGAGTGGCAGTCCCAATTCGTTGTTGAACGACGCCGGGTTGGCATGGGTCCGGCGAGTGGTGCCGAACGCCCCGGCGATGAGGTCCTTCGTGCTGGTCTTGCCGACACTTCCCGTCACGCCGATGACAGGCCCCGTCAGCCGGTCTCTGGCGAGGCGACCGGCCTGGAGCAGCACTGCCGAGGTGTCCGCCACCCGAATGATCGAAGCAACCTGCAGTCGTGAGCCCGACGACGACTCAGCGTCGGATGCGCGCGAATCCAGATAGCAGACGGCACCGGCCTCCACCGCGGCACCGATGAAATCGTGGCCATCACGCTCGGCCACGACGGGCACGAAGAGCGCACCGCGCTGGATTTGGCGACTGTCGATCGACGCCCCGTCGAACTCGACGTCGGGGCCTTCGAGTTCAGCGCAGAGGTGGTCGGCCAAGGCCCGAGCGGTCAGCTTCACAGCCCTCAGGTCTAGCACGGACGTCACGCTCCCACTCCCGCGCTCGGCGCCCGAGTAGCCTTGGGCCGTGCCCGATGCTGCCTCCGATCATCCGATCCGATTGGTCGTCCTCTTCGGAGGCCAGTCGGCCGAGCATGACGTGTCGTGCACCACTGCGGCCCACGTGTTGGCCGCTGCCAACCGAGGCCACTACGACATCGTACCCATCGGGATCACCCGACAGGGCGCGTTCGTCCGCGCCGACGAGGCCCTGGCTGCGCTGACGAACGATGCCCATTCGCCACCCGCCTCGCTCGTCGCCGCCGGGCCGGCCACTGAGTTGTTGCCCCTCGTCCGTGCCCCGGTCCCCGACCAGCAGGTCGTGGTCATGCCGTTGCTTCACGGGCCACTCGGTGAGGACGGAACGGTTCAGGGCTTGCTCGAGCTCGCGGGAGTTCCCTACGTGGGTTCGGGCGTCCTGGGTTCCGCACTGGCCATGGACAAGGCCAAGGCCAAGGAGGTGCTCGCCCAAGCCGGGATTCCCCAAACCAGGTGGCGCAGCCTCAACGAATCCACCTGGGACGGTGCCCTCGAGCCCATCATCGACGACCTGGGACTTCCCTGTTTCGTCAAGCCCGCCAACATGGGTTCGTCCATCGGCGTGAGCCGAGCCGTCGATGCCGACGAGCTCCGGGCCGCCATCTCGCTGGCGTTCGGCTACGACGAATGGGTGGTCATCGAGGAGGCAGTCGTCGCCCGTGAGATCGAATTCGCCGTCCTGGGCAACACCGACGTCTCGGTGTCCCTCCCGGGAGAAATCGTGCCGGGGGCCGACTTCTATGACTACGAGGACAAATATCACCACGGACGCGCCCAGCTCATCATCCCCGCGGTGCTCGATGACGCCGTCGCTCAGCGCATGGCCGAGCTCGCAGTCTCGGCCTATCGAGCGCTGCGCTGCGAAGGCATGGCCCGCGCCGACTTCCTGTACGAACCCGACGGTCGCGGTCCTCTGCTGAACGAACTGAACACCATTCCGGGGTTCACCCCGATCTCGATGTACCCCAAGTTGTGGGAAGCCTCGGGCTTGTCCTACCCGAAGCTGATCGATGAGCTGGTGCAGTTGGCCATCGAACGCCACCAACGGCGAGCAGCC
>JAHECQ010000139.1 GCA_024641625.1 Acidimicrobiales bacterium
TGCTGGGTCGGTCATGCGGTGCTCGTCTGGGTCCTCGTGAAGGTCCGGTAGCCCGCCCCGGGGTTCGGGAAGCGTCCGGATCTTCCCGTTCTACCGCTGCCCGTAGCCTTTGCGCGACCGTTTGCGCATGTAGAGCTCGTGGAAGGGGATGCCTTCGTTGAACAGCGCTGCCGTCATCGGCTGTGGGCCGCCGATCCAGCGCACACCGTTCCAGTACCGCACCGACCGCTCGGGGTCACCCTCGGCGTGATACCAGCCAGGGCCGGCAGCGCTGGTGGTGATGACGACCAATGCTCAGCCTCGTCCGGCCGGCAGACCGAACAGAGCGCGAGCGTTGTCGCCGATGAAGGCGGCCCGGTCGGCTGCGGGAAAGGCGTCGACCAACTCGTTGAGATCGTTGACGTACTCCGGGGTGTGATCGGCGTGCGGGAAGTCCGATGCCCACAGGAACCGATCGACGCCGAATCGTTCGGCAAGCGCAGGGATGGTCCGCTCGTCGGGGTCGCAACTGATCCAGATGCGCTCGCGGAAGTAGTCGCTCGGCTTGTGTTCGAGTGGGACGCGGTTGCCGATGAAGGTGTGTCCGTAGACGGCATCGATGCGGTCGAGCCAATAGCCGATCCACCCACCCCCCGACTCGAGCACGAGGACCTTGAGCCCGGGAAACTTGTCGAACACGCCGTAGTCGAACAGCGTCGTGAACTGGTGGCGAACCCCATCCGAAGCCTGAACCGACGCCAGCAGTCGCAGCTGCTTGACGTGCTCCCAGTCGCCCATCCGGTTGCCCTTGGTCCACTGGGGCTCGAAGGTCGGGTGGATGGCGAACGGCACGCCGAGATCCTGAGCCGCGGCGAAGACGACGTCATGATCGGGGTGGCCGAGCGGTTTGCCGCTGTGGGTGAAGGGACAGACGTAACAGCCCTTGGCGCCTTCGCCGACGGCCCGCTCGAGCTCCCGGGCGGCGGCGGCCGGGTCGCTCAGACTCAGATGTGCCGTGGGCACCAGACGCGGCGAATCCTGACAGAACTCGGTGATCCACCGGTTGTAGGCCTTGGTGTAGGCCTGGGCCAGCGCGGGGTCCTCGACCTCGGCCTCCCACAGCAGACCGACGGTGGTGTACAGGATGGTGATGTCGATGTTCTCGGCATCGAGCACCTCGATCCGTTCGCTCGGGTGCATGGTGCCATAGGGGGCCTCGCGGAGATATGTCCGCGCCGGGTCGCGTTGGAGTTCGGCCAGATCGGGATAGCCCATTGCTCCAAGGGTCGATGGGAACCCGCGGCGACTCATCTTGGACCGTTGCCCACCGATCTCCAGCTCCTCGAGACCTTGTTCGTCGATGCGGAATCGCAACGCTCGATCGCGAAATGCCGGGTCGATGTAGGTCTCCCAGAGATCCGGTGGCTCGAGGATGTGACCGTCCGCGTCGACCGCGCCGTCGACGGCGATCCTGTGCGTCTCGTGGATTGGCTTCTGAGCGGGAATGGCGACCGTCATGGGTGCATTGTGGTGCCGGAACTCCTTCGGGCGCCACCCGAACCCTCGATCGACGGCACGCACCCCAATCGAGGTACCGATGGTCCAGACTGGAACGATGGTCGACCCCGCACAGACTGACCGAAGCACTGCCGAACTCCTTGCCCGGGCCCGAGCGTGGGCCGACCAGGATCCGGAGCGGGGACACCGGGCGACGATCGAACGATTGCTCGACGAGCAGCGGCTGCCCGATGGGCGGAGTCCCGAGCTGTTCGAGCTCTTCTCCGGTCGACTGGCCTTCGGTACCGCCGGGCTTCGAGCGCCCCTCGGCCCGGGGCCGAACCGGATGAACCGACTGGTCGTCCGCCAGACCACTGCAGGGCTGATGCGTTGGCTCGACGCCGATCCGCTCGTCGTGATCGGGTACGACGCTCGTCACTTCTCCGAGGTATTCGCTCGCGATGCCGCTGCAGTGGTGACGGCGGCCGGCGGGCGAGCCGAACTCCTTCCCCGGGCCCTGCCCACGCCGGTGCTCGCGGCCGCCGTCCTGTATCGACAAGCAGACGCCGGCATCATGATCACCGCAAGCCACAACCCCCCACAGGACAATGGCTACAAGTTGTACCTGAGCGATGGCATCCAACTGATCCCGCCGGCCGATGCCGAGATCGCCGCCGAGATCGACCTCGTTGCCGACGATCCTCGGCTCCTGCCTTCGGACGCGGCGCTTGCAGTCGTCGGTGGGCCAGTCGTGCTCGACGAGGCGGTCGTCCAGCACCACCTGGATCTGGCGGTGAAGGCACTGGCAACCGATGCCAGGCAAGTGCGCTGTGTCTACACCGCCATGCACGGCGTCGGCGGCGCCCATGTGCTGCGGGCGTTCGATCTCGCCGGGTTCGAGCCGCCCGTCATCGTCGACGAGCAGTTCGAGCCCGACGCAGATTTCCCGACCGTGCCCTTCCCGAATCCCGAGGAACCGGGAGCGCTGGCGCTGGCGCTGGCCGCGGCGGCGGCGACGGATGCCGACATCGTGTTGGCCAACGACCCCGATGCCGATCGTCTTGCCGTCGCCATCCCGGCGCGCCGACCGGCCGACGGTTTCGTTGCCCTCAGCGGCGATCAACTCGGGGTGCTCCTGGCCGATCATCTGCTGCGCAATCGCCCTGGGCCTCATCGTCAAGTGGCGCTGTCGCTGGTGTCGAGTCGGCTGCTCGGGGCGATGGCCGCCGATGCGGGCGTCCTGTGCACCACGACACTCACCGGATTCAAGTGGGTGGCGCGTCCGATCGTCGAGCATCCCGACCTGCAGTATCTGCTCGGCTACGAGGAGGCCATCGGTTATTCGGTGGGGGGCCTGGTGCGGGACAAGGACGGCATTTCGGCGGCGTTGGTCGCCGCCGAGATGGCAGCCGACGCCAAGCGCCGGGGCGAGACGCTGTGGGACCGCCTCGATCGACTGGCGGTTCGGTTCGGTCTGTACCGAACCGCGCCGCTCGGCATTCGGCTGCCCGGTGCCGGCGGTATGGCCCGACGGGCGGCATTGCTGGCGTCGCTCGTCGATCAACCGCCTCGCCAGGTCGGTGAAGGCCGACTGATCGACCTGGTCGATCTCGAACACGACGGCGGCCTGCCGCCGACCGAGGGTGTCGTGCTCTGCTACGACGACGACACCAGGGTGATCGTTCGACCCAGCGGCACCGAACCCAAACTCAAGGCATATTTCGAGGTCATCGTGGCCGTTGACGGTGTCGAAGACCTGGCGGATGCCGATCGAATCGCCGAGGCCCGCTTGGCGATGTACCGGCACGCATTCGCCCAGGTGTTGACACCGTAGCCATCAGGCAACACCGCGTTCGGGAAACGAACAGTTGCCGGACTGTTGGGAGGACCTAGCGACCAGCGTTCGGCTTGCGCCCGTGGTTGGCTTTCTTGCGGCGAGCGTTGGTGCGCTTCTTGTTCCGACGCTTAGACATTCGGCGAGCCTATCGGGATCGTTTCCCAAGTCGCTCCCTCGCGCCGCTCGTCGCCGCTGATGGTCGCAGATGGGCCGCGCTCGATCGCCCTCATGTCTCGGGAACCGAGGCCGACAGGAACCGCGTGAGAAGCTGGGACGATCGAGTACGCGGAGCCAGCCAGAAGGCGGGCACCTCGAAAGACGCACACGCTGATCCGGATGGATTCCAGCCGGTCGTCGATGACGACGCGTCCCGGTCCGATGTCGCCGATCACGACTGGGGCGTCGGTCGCTTCGGAGCCGACGCGCAGGCCACGGTCGCCGGGTGCTCGATGATCATCGCCGGCGTCACCCACGCCATTGGCGCGTTGAATCTTCCGGTGCTCGTGGTCGAGCGGACCGGCGGTCGGGTGCTGTGGGCGTCGGACGCATGGATCGTTCGCTTCGGCTGGCAATCACACGCGGTCCGGTACATGGCCTCCTCGACCGAGCTGGGCGAGTCGCCGCTGCCCGGACCGGGTGACTCGTGGCAGCGGACCCGGTCGATCGTCGGAGCGACCGGCTCGGAGGATCTCACCGACCTGTTGCTCGTCGGGTCGCTGTGGTCGGGCCCGGAGCCCTCGGGCCAGGTCGAACCCGATCAAGCGGAGATCGTGACCATGGTCGCCATCGAACGGGCCGCCACCTCGTCCGTGGTGAGCGATCGCGCCGAGGTCATGTCGATCATCGACAGCGCCGTCGAGGATGCCTCCGTCGGCTCGGTGGCAGTGTTGTACGTCGACCTCGACCGTTTCAAGGTCGTCCACGACCTCGTCGGAAATCTCGAGGCCCGGCGCCTGCTGGAAGTGGTTGCCCGGCGCCTCGGCTCCACCGTTCGGGGAAGCGATCTGGTGTTCCGCCTGGCCTCCGATGAATTCGTCGTCGTGTCGTGTGAGCTCGAGCATCCGGACCTGGCCGAGGAGTTGGCCGAGCGGGTACGGGTGGCGATTGCCACCCTGCCGGGTCAGGGGCATGATCTGGCGCTCACGGCCAGTGTCGGCGTCGCCGTCTCGGAACGAGACGCCAGCGGCGAGTCGATGCTGTCGGCCGCCGAGACAGCCGTCTACCTGGCCAAGGGCCGCGGGCGGAACCGCGTCGCCGTGCACGACGACGAGCTCCGCAGTCGCTCTCAACGGCTGCTCGCCGTCGAGCGCCAGCAGCGGCGCGCCATCGAGCAGCGTGACGTGGGTTTCGCCTATCAACCGGTCGTGCATCTCGCCAGTGGCACCGTGCTCGGTGCGGAGGCCTTGCTGCGCCTCGGCGGCGAGATCGGGTTGAGCGCGGTCGAGGTCGTGGCTGCCGCTGAACACAGTGGGCTCATGGGAACGTTGGGTTGCCTGGTGCTCGAGGGGGTGCACGACCAACTCGATGCTCTGATCCGCGACCCGGAGAACGACTACGTGGTGATGTTCAATCTGTCGGGGACCCAACTGGCCGACGACGCACTCAACGTGACGCTGTCCCGGTTGGCGAATGACGACACCATTCCGCCCGGCCGATTGTCGGTCGAGGTGCCCGAGGTCGTGGTGCGTGAGCAACGTGAGGCGTTCAACGCCCTGGCCGATCGGATCAGGCCTCGCTTCAAGTTGGGCATCGATGGGTTCGGCACGAATTACGACTCGCTCAGTCGGATCGATGGGTTGCCCATCGACTACGTCAAGTTGCATCGGTCCTTGACCGCCGGCATCGGCACTGCGTCCGAGGGGCGACACGAGATGGGTGAGCTCATCATGGGGCTTCGGGCGCGTGGGCTGACCGTGGTCGCCCTCGGTGTCGAACGACAGGACCAGGCCGTCGCGCTGGCGGAGCTCGGGTGCTCGATGGCCCAAGGCTTCTTGTTCGCAGGTGCCGTTCGGGCCGGTGAGTTGCGGGAGCTGATCACCAGCGGATTCGCCGACGCCCTCCTCTGACGCCGACGCCCTGGTCGGACTCAGGCGTAGCCTCTCGGTATGGAGAAGTTCGGGTTCGTCGGATTGCCCAACGCAGGGAAGTCATCGCTGTACAACGCCCTCACCGGTGGCAGCGCGTTGGCCGCGCCCTACGCGTTCGCCACCACCGATCCGAACGTCGGCGTGGCCAAAGTGTTCGACGAACGGCTGGAAGCGCTGTCGAAGCTCAGCGGTTCCGAGAGGATCGTGCACGCCACCGTCCAGTTCAACGACATCGGCGGGTTGGTTGCCGGTGCTTCCCAGGGCGAGGGGCTGGGGAACAAGTTTCTCGCCGGCATCCGCGAAGTCGACGCCATCGTCTTCGTGTTGCGCGCTTTCCGGGACGATGACGTTCCGGGGCCGATCGATCCACTCGAGCACCTCGGTGTGGTCGAGACCGAACTGACACTGGCCGACCTCGAGACCGTCGAGAAGCAGATCGACAAGAAGCGCAAGGCGGCGAAGTCCGATCGCTCGCTGCAGCCCGAAGTCGATGCAGCCGAGGCCGCGCTGAAGATCCTGTCCGACGGCGAACCGCTCTACCGCAGCAACCTCTCCGATGAGCACCGAGCGCTGTTGCGCCCTTGGTTCCTGCTCACGAACAAGCCCGTCCTCGCCATCGTCAACCTCGACGAGGAACAGCTTGCCGACGTCGATGCCATCATCGCCCCCGTGCAACAAGCGTTGCCCGACGCACCGGTCTTCGGAGCGTGCATCCAGCTGGAGGCCGAGGCCGCCCAACTCGACGCGGCCGACCGGGCGGAGATGCTCGACGCCTATGGCCTGGGTGAGGGTGCGTTGCCCCGGTTCATCAGCGCGGCCTATCACGTCCTGGGGCTTCGCACCTTTCTCACCACCGGGGAGAAGGAAACCCGGGCCTGGACCTTCCGTGTCGGTTCCACCGCACCCGAATGTGCGGGGCGCATTCATTCCGATCTGCAGCGCGGCTTCATTCGTTCCGAGACCATTCGCTGGGACGAACTGGTCGAGATCGGTTCATGGGCCAAAGCCCGAGAGATCGGCAAGATCCGATCCGAGGGTCGCGACTACCTGGTCCAGGACGGTGACGTCGTCGACATCCGATTCAACGTGTGACCTCCGAGCAATGCCATGAAACGTGACCCGATCGACGATGCACCAACCGAGGAGCCCTCGGGAGCCTGGTTGGTCCGCGACGACAAGGTGTTGGCGTCGCTCGAGATCCCGAGCTCCAGATCGGCCAAGGCTCGTGGGTTGCTCAGCCGTGACGATTTCGATGGCGCGATCCTCCTGCGGGGGGCCCGGTCGGTGCACACCTTCGGGATGAAGTTCGATCTCGACATCGCCCTTCTCGACAAGGACGGACTCGTGATCAAGACCCTTCGACTCAATCGCAACCGAGTCTCGGCCCCCATACTGCGAGCCCGGGCAGTGCTCGAAGCCGAGGCCGGCGCATTCGCCGAGTGGGGCCTCCGTATCGGTGACAAGCTCGAGATTCGTGAATGAACGGCACGCTCTGCATCGTCGGCACGCCGATCGGCAATCTCGGCGACATCTCCGAGCGGGCGGTCGAGGCCTTGCGAGCAGCCGACGTGATCGCCTGCGAGGACACTCGACGCACCGGTCGACTCCTGCAGCACCTGGGGATTGCCCGAACTCGGTTGCTCGTCGTCAACGAACACACCGAGCTGCAGCGGCGCGACGAGATCGTCGACCAGCTGACTGCGGGAGCGCAGGTGGCCCTGGTGTCCGACGCCGGCATGCCCCTGGTGTCCGATCCGGGCTCGCGTCTGGTCCGCGAGATCCTGGCTGCGGGCTTCGCGGTGGAGGTGGTGCCCGGACCGACGGCCCTGATCACGGCCCTCGTGCTGAGCGGTCTTGCGTCGGACCGCTTCGTCTTCGAGGGATTCCTGCCGCGCAAGGGCCTCGAGCGCAAGCGTCGTCTGGCAGAGTTCGTCAACGAGACCCGCACGGTCATCGTCTACGAGTCGCCAAAACGCATCGCTCGCACGCTCGTGGATCTGCGGGAGGTGTGCGGTGACGAACGAGAGGTCGCCGTCGCTCGGGAGCTGACCAAGCTGCACGAGGAAGTGATTCGTGGAACGTTGGCATCGGTCGCAGCGCAGATCGGTGACGAGGTCAGAGGAGAAGTCGTGTTGGTACTGGGCGGTGCTCGCGGCGACGGGCCGCTCTCCGATGAGGCGTTGGTGGCGATGCTCGACGAGCAACTCTCTGCAGGGTCCACGCCGCGAGATGCAGTGGCCAACGTGGCCCGTCTCACCCGCGAACCGAAACGCCGCATCTACGAGCTGGCCGTGCATCGACCCGATCCGCCTGGTGGTGTCGACCAGCCGGCGCCCGCTCCGAGCGAGTTCCATGAGTGAACGGGTCGACAAGTGGCTGTTCTCGATTCGGGTCTACAAGTCCCGTAGTCAGGCGACGCAAGCCTGCACCCTCGGTCGGGTGAAGGTGAACGAGCAGGTGGTCAAACCGGCGGCCAAGATCACCGTGGGTGATCGGATCGAGATTCGACGACGCGATCGCATCCTGCTCTACGAGGTGGTCACCGTGATCGACCGCCGGGTGTCGCCGACGCTCGCGGCCGAGTGCGTCATCGATCTCTCTCCCCGACGCGAGGGCCCCGGTTCGCCGAACCCGGCTCCCGTCGCCCGACGCGACCGTGGTGCCGGTCGCCCGACCAAACGAGAACGCCGCGAGATCGATGCCTTTCGTGTCGGCCCGTCGGCTTCGGATACTTGACCGGAACCGTGCATCGGGCCTGGCCTCGAACCGGCCCGGACCATGGGTGTCGGCCCGGGTGAGCGGGATCCGGTGGGAAAAGAAGGAAGTGGGCCGCTGTTCCCGGAGGGAGTGAGAACAGCAGCCCACTTCGACCGGCTCGTCCATGGTGCGGCGGCTGTATGGACGAGCCAGCGGGGAAACGCTAGCAGGTTGCCCGATCGGTACGACATCGCGGGGTAGGTCTTTTTACCCTCCGCTGACGCCTTTCTTGCCGTTCGTCCCGGTCCTGTGCCGGATGTTCAGAGATCCCGGAAGTTCGCCGGTCGCTTCTCCAGGAAGGCGGCCACCGCCTCGCGGTGCTCAGGGGTGCGGTAGGCAGCTTCGAGCGCGTCGAGCTCGCGTCGTTGGGCGGCCGGGAGGTCGGTCTCGGACATGTTGGCGCTGAGGAGCTCCTTCACCCACAACAGGTGCGGTGGCGAGTTCTCGGCGTAACTGCGCGCCCGGGCAATGGCGGTTTCGAGCAGCGATGCGTCGTCGACCAATTCGTCGGCCAACCCGAGCGCAAACGCCTCCTCGGCGTCGACGATGCGGGCCGAGAGCATGAGGTCCGACGCGGCGCCGAACCCGATTCGCTGGGGAAGGAAGACCGTGCTGGCCAGCTCCGGTACCACGCCCACCTTGATGAATCGGGCGCTGAAGCGCGCTGATCTCCCGGCAACGATCCGATCGAAGGGCAGGATCATCGACAATCCCATGCCGATCGCGGCGCCGTTCACGGCTGCGACCATCGGCTTGCTGCGCCGAACGAGGCTGACCCAATCGAACGGCTCCTCGACCTTCGTCGTTTCGTCCGGGGCAGGTTGTCGGGTAATGGGCTCGGGGTCTTGTGTACGTTGATCCAGACCGGCCTGGAACTCCGCGGCCATGTCCGCACCGGCGCAGAAACCCCTCCCGGATCCGGTCACCACGATGGCGCCGACCGTGGGGTTCTCGTTGGCCGCGGAGATCGCACTCGTGAGCTCGCGTCCCATCTGGCGGGTCCACGCGTTCAGGCGAGCGGGCCGGTCGTAGGTGATGAGCAGTACGTCGTCGCGTTGCTCGGTGAGAATCTGGGTGTAGTCGGTCACCGGGCCGAAGCTAGCG
>JAHECQ010000621.1 GCA_024641625.1 Acidimicrobiales bacterium
GCGAGTGTCGTATATCTGCGATCGGCACATGGTATCCGCGCCGCGAAAAAACCGTTCAGCCGGACTGGCACTCGTGGTACCTGGCGCTCAGCGATCGGCATCCAGGTTGGACGACATGGGTCACCGCGCCAGCCCACCCGAACCCAACCAGTACGCCGCCTGCGCCGCGTTCACGCAGCCCGTCCGCCGATACAGGCCCGAGAGGTGCTGGCGGACCGTCGTCTCGCTGATGCCGAGCTCGTAGGCGGCTGCCGCGACCGACCCGGCTGCGATGTACGCCCGCAGGACCTCGAGCTGGCGCCGGGTGGGTGCACGACGGGGAGGGGAGGCCGCCTTCACGCCGCCTCCATCGTGAGAACGACACGGTGATTCCCCACCGGAGAGACCGCCTCGCCGCTACCGTCTGACAACATGGGCACCCACACGATGGGCAGATCGTGTCGATCAACTGGTTGAAGCGTGAATGGGGCGGTTCGGCTCTTGTAGCGGCGAGACGCCGCTCCCGATGATGCCGGCGATGGATGGACCTGGCCCCCTCCCCGTCATCGCGCTGCTGCTCCTGGGGGGCGTCGCTGCGGGGCTTCCCACCACCGTCGCCGTCTGGCGGCGACGCCAGACGGCGAGAACCGACCAGACCGACTATCGGGCGCAGTCCGTGCTCGATGTCGGACACCTGCTCGGTGAGTGGCCACGCCCTGCCGGGTCCGTCACGACTCTGCGCTCGCTTCTGCCCGTCGCTCTGGTGATCGGGCTCCTGGTTCAACTCACGCCACAGGCTGCCCTAGGCGATACCCAAGGTCTCCCCGCAGCGCCTCCGGAAGAGCACGGGCTGGATTCGACGCGGCTGGCCGAGGTCCTCACGGCCATGCCTGACGCATCTCCGGGCATCCACAGCCTCGTTCTGGTTCGTAACGGCTCGCTGCTCGCAGACGCTTCGTTCTACCCATATGACGGGGCGACTCCCCACGGGCTGGAGTCAGTGACCAAGGCGATCACTTCGGCCCTGGCCGGAATCGCTGCTGACCAGGGATTGCTCGGCCTCGACGACAGCGTCCTCTCCTTCTTCCCCGACCGGGAGATCGCGAACGTCGACGAGCGCAAGGAACGGCTGACCGTCGCTGACTTGGCGAACATGACGACAGGTCTGGATTGTTCTGACCGGTCGCTTGACGAGATGCGAGCGAGCGAAGACTGGGTGCGATTCGTTCTCGATCTGCCGATGAACCACGAGCCAGGCACAGCCTGGGGATACTGCAATCCGGCCACCCATTTGCTCTCAGCGGTCATCACCGAGGCGACCGGTATGAGCACGCTCGGGTTCGCAACCAGGAACCTGTTCGACCCCCTCGACATCGCGGAGGTCATCTGGCCGTCGGATCCTCAGGGGTATTCACACGGGTGGGCGAGCCTGATGATGTATCCGTCGGACGTCGCCAAACTCGGTCAACTTTGGCTGAACGGTGGGGAGTGGGACGGCCAGCAGGTGCTTTCGACCGCCTTCGTCGAGGCGTCATCGACCCCTGCTGCCAGTGCTCCCGGAGGCCTAGGCTACAGCTACGGCTGGCTCATCGAGCAGACTGAAGGAGTCGGTCCAGTCATCTCGGCGCGCGGCGGTGGCGGACAGTACGTCGTCATGATCCCCGCGATCGGAGTCGTGGTCGGAGCAACGGGGGCCGGCACCTACGGGCCTGGCGACCTGGTGGGCTCACTGGCAACGACACTGGTCGACCCGGCGAGTCCGCTGCCCTCGGATCCCGATGGTGAGGCCGCCCTTGCGGACGCCATCGAGAGGCTCGGGCAGGCGCCAAGCGCTGGAGATGATCAGCGGCTACCGAACATCGCCTCCGAGATCTCCGGTATCTCATATCGATTCGAGGCCAATCCGCTTGGCCTCGATGGGATGAAGCTCGAGTTCGATGAGACGCTAGAAGCAAGCCTCACGCTGGCACTCGCGGGAGCCCCTACGCCGGTCACGTTGCCGGTCGGGTTGGATGGACTCTATCGATTCGCGCCTGGCGAGTTCGAGCTTCCGGTCGGCCTGAGAGGAGCGTGGGTCGACGAGCAGACCTTCGTGCTCGACTACGACACCATCGCGAATGTCACCGCGATGACGCTACGCATGAGGTGGGATGAGGAGACGGTCGCCGTCGAGGCAACCGATCGCACGAACGGGGATATCGTCCAGTTCGAGGGGTTCGCTGCCTAGCGCTCAGGCATACCGAATCGGTAGTCAGTCCTGCGCTCTGCGACACCGCAGTACGGAGCGCCGTGGTACGTCGGGCACGGTGGTCGCCTCGTCGAGGGCTTCCAGCGCCCCCGCGCTGAGTCAGGGATGAGTCACCTCGTCGAACCGCTGCTGCCAGAGGCCGGCGGACCCCGGCCGCAGCCGGAATCACAGGGTCACCGTGATGTCATTACCCGGTGTCCCGCGGTCGAGCTGACGTGCACTCGGCAGCCTGTCCACATGCTCCCACACGATGAGGACATCGTGCAGAGCCATGCGTGAGCATCCGGCAATGAG
>JAHECQ010000622.1 GCA_024641625.1 Acidimicrobiales bacterium
CGACTGGTGATGAGGAGCTCGAAGTCGAGCGGACGCGTCTGAGGCGCATCCAGGCGGTCCATCAGGGTCACGTTTCCCGTGCACGCCGGGTCGCCGAGCAGTTGGCCGCCGAGGCGGCGGAAGCGACCGAGGACGGCGGCCTGCGCGACGTCTATGACGAGGACGCGGAATCCGATGCGGCCATCGCTGCAGGACTCGTGCGACAGACATCGGCGAGGGCGATGCATGCCTACCGGCGGGTTGCCGAGCTCGAAGGCATGGGCCAGGCGCTCGCCTTCGGCTACACGACCAATGACGACGGGCGAATGGTGCCGGTCGGTCGGCTCAGCGTGATCGACGACGACGACGCCGATGGTGATCCGCTGCTGGTCGACTGGCGGGCGGACCTGGCCATCCCCTTCTACCGGGCCACACCGCTGGACCGTCTCTCGGTCAGACAGCGCCGCCAGTTCCACTATGGCGATGGTGTCACCACCAACGCCAATCAACTCCAGGCGTTCTCCGACGAGGTCTTCGACCTCGAGGGACTCGAGGTGGGCACCCACCTGCGGGGCGAGGCGGCGTTGTTGGCTTCGGTCTCGGCCCCGACCAACGACCAGATGCGTTCGGTCGTGGCCACCATCCAGGCGGAACAAGATGCGGTGATTCGCGCGCCGGCCGATGGTCCACTGGTCGTGCAGGGTGGTCCCGGTACCGGCAAGACCGTCGTTGCCCTGCACCGGGCGGCCTACCTGCTCTACGAACAGCGGGCCAATCTGAGCGATACCGGGGTGCTCATCGTCGGACCGACGATGGAGTTCCTGCGCTACATCCGCGATGTGCTCCCGTCGCTCGGCGAGACCGGCGTGGTGTCGGTCACCGCCGCCAAGCTCTTCCCCGGTGTCCTGCTGGGCCTTCATGACCCACCGGCGGTGGCCGAGATCAAAGGTCGTGCGGTCATGGCCGACATCCTGGGCAAGGCGGTCGCCGATCGGCAGCGCACACCGACCGAACCGCTCACCGTGTGGTACGGCTCGCGACGTGTCGTCCTCACCGGTGGGGAGCTCGAACGCCTGTTCAAGCGGGCCAAGGGATACCTCACCCACAACGAGGGAGCCTCGGCCTTTCGTGAGCACGTCATCGATGCCCTGGCCGCCCAGGTCTACGATCCGGCGTTCCCGAACACCGACGACGCCATCGCCACGTTCTCCGATTCCCCCGACGTCGAGCAGTTCCTGTTGCGGCACTGGCCACCGCTGACGCCCGAGGAGGCCCTCAACGACCTGTTCGGATCCACTGCGTTGCTGCGCTCGGCAGCCAAGGGTGCCGTTCGTGGTGGTGCCATCACCCGCGCCGAGATCGAGAGCCTGCACCGAAAGCGCACGCTGAGGGTCGACCTCGAACGCATCCGCTGGAGCGAGCACGACATTCCCCTCCTCGACGAGTTGTTGTCCCTCCTCGGAGGGCCGGATGTCAATCTCGTCGAAGTCCGAGATCTCGAACGGGATGAAGCCGATGAGTTCGAGGAAGCCGAGAGGGCGCCGAACGCCGAGATGGACGAGATCGACCTCGACGAGGAAGAGCGTCTTGCCGGCGAGCTCGACCCGGAGGACGTCGATTACCTGGAGGAACTCGACGAAGAGGCGTTGGCCGCCACCTTCGGCCCGTATCCCGACGACGATGAGGACGATGACCGTTGAGCGATCTCCCCGGCTTCGCATCGGGCACCGCCGACGATCGCGCATTGGGCCTCGAACCCATCGACGGCTTCTCGTTCGAGAGCGACGGCTCACCGATTTCCGAACTCCACCTGGACGACCCGGACTCCCTGGTCGACCGGGGTGCCTCGGTGGCCCAACAGGCCTTCGGCCAACGCAACTGGAGATTCGGTCACGTCATCGTGGACGAAGCGCAGGACCTCACACCGATGCAGTGGCGCATGATCGCACGACGGGCCCGTGGTCTGTCGATGACCGTGGTCGGTGATCTCGCGCAGTGCTCGACCGGCGAGCCCGGTTCGTGGCATGACCACCTGCCGGCCGCGATCGACCAGTTCGCGTATCGCGAACTGACGATCAACTACCGATCGCCGGCCGAGATCAATGACATCTCCGCGGCAGTGCTCGCCGACTTGGCTCCCACGCTCGAACCCTCACGGGCCATCCGTTCAGTCGGGCATCGACCAACGTCACGACCGGTCGATGACCTCGTCGGCGGCGTGGCGGATCTGCTGACGGTCGCCGATCCGTCACCCGTCGACGACACCGACGCCCGCACCGCGGTGATCTCGGTCGACCCCAGCCAGTTCGACGGTCTGGCCCTCGATGCCTCACCTCGGGTGCAATGGTTGAGTCCATGGCAGGCCAAGGGACTCGAGTTCGACCATGTGATCCTGGTCGAACCGGCGGCATTCCTCACCCATCCTCGTGGTCTCAGCTTGCTGTATGTGGCCCTCACCCGATCGACCAATCGCTTGACCATCGTCCACTGCAAACCCCTTCCGGCCGCCCTGGCCGGACTCGTGGCCGGCTGAGCCATGCC
>JAHECQ010000140.1 GCA_024641625.1 Acidimicrobiales bacterium
ACGGATCCGCCAGCTGGAGATGGAGGCTGTTGCCCTGAGCAAGGAGACCGACGCCGTCTCGATCGAGCGCCGGGCCGAACTGGAAGCCGAATTGGCTGACCTTCAGGAACAGTCCCAGGGCATGAAGGCGCATTGGCAGAACGAGAAGGACGCCATCGGTCGCATCCGCGCCTTGAAGGAAGAACTGGAGGGTCTCCGACGTGACGTCGAACGAGAAGCCGACCTCGAGAAGGCGGCCGAGCTGCGGTATGGCCGCATTCCCGAGGTCGAGCGGCAGATCGGCCACGCCACCGAAGCGCTGGCAGAGCTCCAACAGACGCTGACCATGTTGAAGGAAGAAGTCGACGAGGAAGATATTGCCGAGGTCGTGAGCCGCTGGACCGGGGTGCCGGTGAGTCGTCTGATCGAGACCGAGTCCCGGAAGTTGCTGCGCCTCGAGGAGGAATTGCATCGTCGGGTCATCGGCCAGGATGCGGCCGTTTCCGCCGTGGCTTCGGCCATCCGCCGGAGCCGGGCGGGTCTCTCGGATCCCAATCGTCCCATCGGCAGCTTCCTGTTCCTCGGCCCGACGGGTGTAGGCAAGACCGAACTGGCTCGATCCCTCGCCGATTTCTTGTTCGACGACGAGCGGGCCATGGTGCGCGTCGACATGTCCGAGTACATGGAGAAGCACTCGGTGAGTCGCCTCATCGGTGCGCCCCCCGGTTACGTCGGCTACGACGAGGGCGGACAGCTCACCGAAGCCGTCCGCCGACGGCCCTATGCCGTGCTGTTGTTGGACGAGGTCGAGAAGGCCCATCCCGATGTCTTCAACGTCTTGTTGCAGTTGCTCGACGATGGTCGCCTGACCGATGGCCAGGGTCGAACGGTGGACTTCACCAACGTCGTGTTGATCATGACCTCGAATCTGGTCGGTGATCCTCGCGACTTCTTCCGACCCGAGTTCATCAACCGTGTCGATGACATCGTGCGATTCGCAGAGCTGAGGCGGGATGATCTCGAGAGCATCGTCGACATCCAGCTCGATCATCTCAGGGGGCGCATGGCAGATCGTCGCCTGACGCTCGAGGTCAGTGATGCCGCGCGGCATCGCTTGGCCGAGTTGGGATACGACCCGGCTTTCGGTGCTCGTCCGCTCAAGCGGGTGATTCAGAAGGAGATCGTCGACCGACTCGCCCTGGCGATCCTCGACGGAGGAATTGCCGACGGCGACGCGGTCTCGATCGACGTCGTCGACGGTGACTTCATCGTCAAGCCGGTCTGAGTCCCTGGATGGAGCGAGTTTCGGAGTACTGATAGGCCCGCTGTGTCGTGGCCTCGGCGCCGACGATGGCGCCGGGGCTGACGCCGTCCACGTGACCCATCGCACCCTTGTACAAGCCGTAGCCGAGCAGTTGTTGAAGCCGCTTGGGCATGGCCGCGACCTCGTCGGCCGAAAGCCCGACGTAGTGGTTTTGTTGGCTGCGCATCCAACCGAGGCAGTATTGGATGTTCGCACCGATGCGCCACTGGTCGGTGGTTGCATTGGGGCCTCCGCAGTGCCAGGTGCCGCCGTGCATCACCAGCACCGACCCTGCGGGCATTTCGGCGGCGATGGCGTCCTCGATCTCGTCGGGCCGAGGTTCACGGTCGGCTCGGTGACTGCCCGGAACCAGACGAGTTGCCCCGTTGTCGGCGGTGAAGTCGGTGAGCGCCCAAATGGTGACCACCATCATGGCCCGATGCGGTCTCGGGAGCGTGATGTTCCCCTCGTCGGTGTGCATGCCCTGGAGGTCTTCGCCGGGACCGATGTTCATGGCCGTCGTGCCCGACAACAGGGCCCACTTGTCGAGGACTCCCGTGGCCAGCGGGAGCACCTGTTCGTGGACTGGCATCTCCCAGAACACGCGATCCTTGGCGAGCAGGTTGTACATCCGTTTGGTGTGGTAGCCCTCCGCCCGATTCATCTTGGGCTGGACATCGAGTTCCTCTTCGAGTCGGCGCACCGTGTCGACGAGTCGTCGGTTCAGTTCGGGTTCGATGGTCACCACGGTGTAGCCCTGTTCGTCGATGGCCTTGAGGTGTTGTTCGACCGATGGTCTGCCTGGCACGATTGTCCCTTCGGATGACTGATGGATCAGCCCGTCGACCATTGAAGCCCGGAGGGTCAGGTTGCGCCAGGCGGGACCGCTAGGCTCGTGCGACGTGCCAGCAACGATCGTGGTCGGAACTCAGTGGGGCGACGAGGGCAAGGGGAAGTTCACCGATCTCCTGGCCAAGGAGATGTCGATGGTCGTCCGCTACCAGGGCGGACACAACGCCGGTCACACCCTGGTCGTCAACGGCGAGCGGTTTGCCCTTCAGCTCGTGCCCAGCGGCGCACTGTACGACCACATCGTGCCGGTGATCGGCAATGGCGTGGTGGTCGATCCCTTCGTGCTCCTCAAGGAGATGGCCATGCTGGAGGGGCGCGGCGTCGACACCTCCAAGATCCGGGTTTCGGGCAACGCCCACCTGATCCTTCCCTATCACCAGCAGCTCGACGCCCTGCACGAACGCCACCTGGGGAAGGCGAAGTTGGGCACTACCAAACGAGGAATCGGCCCCGCCTACGCGGACAAGGCGATGCGACTCGGCATTCGCGTTCAAGACCTCCTCGACGAGGAGATCTTCCGGGCCAAGCTCAATGTCTCATTGGGCCATGCCAACAAGATCCTCACCAAGGTGTTCAATCGACTTCCCATCGATCCCGAGTCGCTGGCCGATCGGGTGCTGTCGGAATGTCTCGAGGGTCTCAAACCCCATATTGCCGACTCGGTGAACCTCATTCACGAGGCGCTCGAATCCGGTCAACACGTCCTGTTCGAGGGGGCCCAGGCCACGTTCCTCGATCTCGACCATGGGACGTATCCCTTCGTGACCTCTTCGAACCCCATTGCCGGTGGTGCTTGTGCCGGTGCGGGAATCGGCCCGAAGCACATCGACCGGGTCATCGGTATCGCGAAGGCGTACGTGACCCGGGTGGGGGCCGGACCCTTCCCGACCGAGCTCTTCGACGCCGATGGCGATCGCATGGTCGACATCGGCCGGGAGTTCGGAACCAATACCGGTCGACGCCGTCGGCCAGGGTGGTTCGATGCGGTCATGCTGCGCCACGCTGTACGCCTCAACTCCCTCACCGAGTTGGCGATCACGAAGCTCGACGTGCTCGACACCTTCGACACCGTGAAGCTGTGCGTCGCCTACGAGATCGACGGTCAGCGAGTCGAGCGTCTGCCGTACCACCAGTCGGACCTGCATCGTGCCCGGCCGGTCTACGAGGAGTTCGCCGGTTGGAAGACCGACCTCACCGCAGCAACCGAGCGTGACCACCTTCCCGATGCGGCCAAGGCGTACCTCGGCAGGCTCGAGGAGCAGGTCGGCGTTCCGATCTCGTTCGTCTCCACCGGCCCAGGCCGTGAGCAGTTCCTCCACTGGTCGGCCTGATTCTCCAGCGTTGCTGCAACCCTGGTTGGAGGCCCCTCTTCAAAGACCGGGCGGGACCTGGTTCTCTCCGATGACCTCACGGCGCCGAGGCAGCAGATCGTGCTCCCGTTCCTGCTTGGGTGCCATGCCGCGAAGGACCGGAGGGATCCAGTTGCCGTTGGTGTCGACATCGGCCCCCGATGGCCCCGGGGAGCGGAGCCTTGGGCGGTCCGGCAGTTCGGTGGATCCTGGCAGTTCGATGACCGGAGGCGCGGGCTGGGGGACAGGACCGGGTGCCGAGATGACGGTGAACGGGTCGCGTTCGAGGATTGGCGTCGGGGCGTCGCCGAAAGGATCCTGGTCGATGCTCAAATGAGCGAACGGGTCGCTCTCGAAGTTGAAACGGGTCGCTGGAGGCACCGCAGCTCCCCTGTGCTCAGCCTCGCTGTTCGATCGGAGGTGCTCGAGCATTGCCGTGGCCGATCCATGATCGGACTGCATCAGCGTTCGTTCGATCAACGGGATGTCCGCCGGTGGCTCGCCGGGCAACTCCGAGTCCGCTGATGCCAACTCGCCCGCAAGGTCCGTGCTCTCGTCGGTGTCGGTGAATGGGTCCTCGTCGTAGGTCGCCGGTTGGCTCGATGCCTCGGCGTCGGCCGCGGTATCGGAGTCGGGGTGGGCCGCCTGTTCCGCAGGGGGCTCGTCGATGTGCCTGCGACGGCCCAAACTGAGCCGGCGGCGGCTGGGCCCGGCGTCGTTCGTCGCGACCTCGCCGGTGAACTCCTCGGTGAGGAGGACGAAGTTCTCCTCCTCGTCGAAGAACTTGAATCCGCCGGCCGATCGTTGATCCTTGGTCTGGTGCAGTTCCTCGCGCCGCTTCCTCAGTTCCCGGCGTCCGGTCCTGCGATCGATCTTCGTCGAGCCGCGGATACCACTCGCCCTGATAGCGCAGTCCCTGCACACCGGTGCCTTCTTCCTCCCGCGGGGCCACAGGAGGCACGCACCACAGAATTCCCCGCCGCACAGATCGCAAACGTCCTCGACGACGTCGAGAGGATCGATATCGCAACGACCGTTCATGCTCTTCGCCCGTCCTTCCGGAAGCGTTGGGTTTCGGCGGAGGTCTGTTTGGCGGCAGACTTCAACCGGACCTGCCGGGACGGCCGGTCGCTCGAGTTCAGGATCGACACGGTGCGGACCGGGCTTGAGAAGTTCCCTCAACGAACTACGGGCGGACCCATGACGATCCCCAACGTGCTCGCCGATCGATATGCCAGCAAGGCGATGGTTGATCTCTTCGATCCGGTCAACCGGGTCCGGACAGAGCGTCAATTCTGGCTTGCGGTTCTTTCCGCCCAGATCGACTGCGGCTTGGAAGTGGATCGAGCGGTCCTGGCCGACTACGAGGCAGTGATCGACGACATCGACCTGGGGTCGATCCGCGCTCGCGAGCTCCAGACTCGGCACGATGTGAAGGCTCGACTCGACGAGTTCTGCCATCTTGGCGGCCACGAACATCTCCACAAGGGACTCACCTCCCGAGATGCAACCGAGAACGTCGAACAGATTCTCACTTACCGTGCGCTGCAGCTCGTCCGAGGCCGCACTCTGGCCCTGCTGGCTCGGATGGCGGAGCGCGCCGCTGAGTATTCGGCGCTCGTGTTGGTCGGTCGAACGCACAATGTGCCCGCCCAGCCGACCACGATGGGGAAGCGGTTTGCGCAGTTCGGCGAGGAGTTGCTGAGTGGCTTGGCTCGGCTCGACGACCTCTGTGCACGCTACGCGCTGCGGGGCATCAAGGGCCCGGTGGGCTCGCAACAAGACCAACTCGATCTGCTGGGTTCTGCCGCGCTCGTGGAGGAGCTCGAGGGGCGCGTCGCTGGCTACCTGGGACTGCCCCGCGTCCTGAATGCCGTCGGGCAGGTGTATCCACGATCACTTGACTTCGATGTCGTGTCCTGCATTGCCCAGCTTTGCGCCGGACCGGCGAATCTGGCGCTGTTGATCCGACTGATGGCAGGACATGACTTGGCAACCGAGGGATTCAAGCCGGGTCAGGTCGGCTCGTCAGCCATGCCACACAAGATGAACAGCCGCTCCTGTGAGCGAATAGCCGGATTGGCGGTCATTCTCAAGGGCCATGTGACGATGGCTGCGGGTCTCTCGGGCGATCAATGGAACGAGGGAGATGTCTCGTGTTCCGTCGTGCGGCGAGTGGTGCTCCCGGATGCGTTTTTTGCGATCGATGGACTGCTCGAGACAACGTTCGCAGTCGTGCGGGATGTCGGTGTCTTTCCCGGTGTCGTTGCCAGAGAACTCGAGCGTTATCTTCCGTTTGTGGCCACCCCGACATTGTTGATGCACGCAGTACGTCATGGACTGGGTCGGGAGGTGGCCCATGAGTTGATCAAGGAACATGCTGTCGCCTCGGCGTTGGCCATGCGCGAAAACGCTGTTGGAGACCCCCGAACTCTGGTTGAGCGGTTGGCGGCGGATGATCGATTTCCGGGCAACGAAACCGAGTTGCGCTCGATGATTGCCGACCCATCTGCTTTGTTGGGTCTGGTCGACGCTCAAGTCGAACGATTCGTCGCTGACGTTGGATCACTGATTGCCGAGGACCCGGTGTCAGCGGCCTATAGGGGTGTCGAGATTCTCTAGTCTCTGGTCCTGCCCCGGGGGGTCCATCATGACGGACCCGTCACGCCAACGATGGCTGGATCAGCCGGCGCGGTTGATACCGGCCTTCTTCAGCACTGCAGGATCCACACCCAACTCGCGAAAGGCAGCATAGGAAATGTTCTTGCGAGTGGCGTATTCCTTGGCGGCCCCGACGAAGTCGGCCTCGAGCGCGTCGAGATCGGCGCTGGTGCTCAAGCGCTCGAGTTCATCCTGAAGATCGAGTCGTTCCTGGATGAGTTGAAGCCGGCGGAGGGGATCTGCAGTCTCGATCTCCACGTTCAGTCGTTCGAGCCGTTTCTTCACCGAATCGGCAGTTCGCTTGCGTCCGCGCTTTGGCTTGTTCGTCTCGAGCGCTTCGAGGTAGGCCCGCACGCTGCGACCCAGACGACGGCCTTCAGCCAAGGCGGCCTTGTGGTCTGCTGACATGGGTGTCTTCGGCGGTGTCATGATGACGATTGAACCAGTTACCTACGTTTCTTACAACAATCCGATCGGCACAGCCATGAGATTGCGTCGAATATCTTCTTCGTCGCTGCTTAGGTTCGATTGGCGATGCCGGGTCGTTGCCGAATCAAGGTCGGGCCGTTGGGAAGGGAGGAAGATAAAAGACCCAGCCTCAGACGTGGTTCTTCTTGGATTTGTCGTGTTGGGTTCCACCGCTTGGTCGTCGGTCACGGGCTACCTCCCGCGATCGGCCGGAAATCGCCGGAGACCCTGGTCGGCCGATGTGTGGGCCCGGGGAGGACACGTTGCATGCCCTGTTGTTCTCCTACGCTGCGGGAGATGAGGCGGTGGCAGTGTGTGCCTGGAACTTCGGTCCTGGAAACGCAGCTGCTCGGTGTGTGAGTGATTCGATCACGATCGACACGTTGTTCTCGGGCCGCAGCAGTGGTCCTCACCGCCTGCCCCGGAGTTCCACGACGAGATGGATCGACTGATCGCCGGAGATGGCTCGTGACCGGAAACTGTTTGTGGTCGGGACCGGCGTCGATCCGGTGACCTACCGCTTTTCAGGCGGTCGCTCTGCCTACTGAGCTACCCGACCCGGAGTCACGCCGACGATGTCGGACGTGGCGAGGGTTTACGTTGCGGTCCCGACGAGATTTGAACTCGCGGCCTCCGCCTTGACAGGGCGGCGTGCACTCCAGACTGCACTACGGGACCAGAAGTTTGGACTGTATCCACTCGCTGTCCGATCGACTCGGTGCTCGCGAGCATCGGTCGGTCCTTTGTGGTGTTGACAATTGTTGTATGGCGACTGTTGTTGTGACGACGATCCTGCGACCGACGGTTGCGGGACTGTGCTCATTCCGGACTGTGCTCATTCCAGACTGTGCTCATTCCGGACTGAGGTAACGCTGTAGCACCCCCAACGGGATTCGAACCCGTGTTCCTGCCGTGAAAGGGCAGTGTCCTAGGCCGCTGAACGATGGGGGCCCGCTGACTGGCTCTAGGCCCGTGAAGGCTGATTCAATGTAGCAGGCCGCCGCTCATGCACAACCTGATTCCGAGTCCGCCTTCGGGTCGCAGGACCATCGGGCCCGGCGATCCGATCCTCAGGCCTTGCTCAGCGCGTCGATGATCTCTTCGAGAAAGACGCCGAGCAGGTGATAGATGTGCATCGCGTCGGGCGATGGATCGTCGTCATCGAGCTCGGCGGGCTGATCTTCGCTGACGTCGAGCTGCGTGCCGAGCACCAGACGAAGATCGTTGACCGTCTTCATCCAGGCTGTGAGTTGCGTGAGGGTGAGCACATCGCTGTCGACCGTGGAACGCACCTCGGCGATGGCGGCCTGCCGCTGCTCGATCAACTCGCCGCGGGCGAAGACCTGGTAGCCGGCATCGCGTTCGGGGTCGTCGGGATACGCCGTCGGGAACAAGCGGCGAAGCATCGGAGCGTCCTGTCCCAGGACGCCGCTCAGTTCCTCCGCGAGTTGGGCGACGAAGATCTTCAGTTCGACTGCCACCTCGAAGGCGAAGCGTCCATCGCGCAGCGGGCGAACGGCCCGTTTGGGACGACCCACGCGCCTCAACGTTCTTGTTCCATCGTCGCCCACAGGCCGAACGAGTGCAGGCGATGCACATCGCGTTCGGCCTCCGACCGCGTGCCGCCGCTGACGTTGGCTCGGCCCTTCTCGTGCACGTCGAGCATCAGTTTCGTGGCTTTCTCCTTCGAATAGCCGAAGACGCTCTGGAGGACATAGGTGACGTAGGACATGAGATTGATCGGATCGTTCCAGACCACGACGATCCACGGGCGGTCGATTCCCAACGCTTCGTCGGTGTCCTGAATCGGCTCGGCGACCTCGAGTGGTTGCGTCATGGATGACCCATCCTTGCAGTCGGGCGTGCTGTGTGCCGAGTGTGCGGTCGGCGGTCGAACAGGCCGAGATGCATCCAGACTGCGGCGCACCACACGCCGATCGCACCGACGACATGGAGTTGGACGAGCCCGGCGGGGAGCCCGGTGGCGTATTGCCAGTAGCCGATTGCGCCCTGGAGCACGATGACGGCCAGCAACCACGAGAGTTGGGCGGGTAGGTCCACGGAACCTCGTCGGAGCCGGGCACCGAACCACACGACGGTCGCGACGAGAAGCCAGGCGAGACCGCTGTGGATCCTGGTGATGGACTCCAGGTCGAACCCGAGTCGGTCGGCGCGGGTGTCGCCTCCGTGGGGTCCGCTTCCCGTGACGAGGGTCCCGGCCACCAGAACCAGACCGGCGAGGGCAACGATGGCGCGGCTTTGGAGCAATGCCGCGCGGTCGTAGCGCCAGGTCGGTGTGACGGACTCCGTCGACGCTCGGGCGGCGAGAACGAGGACGTTCCACATCAGGATTGCCGACAACAGGAAGTGGGCGGACACGAACAACGGGTGGAGGTCGACGAGCACGGTCATACCCCCGAGCACGATCTGCCCGACTACCCCTGCCACCAATCCCCAGGACCAAAGGATGAGGTCGGTCCGGCGAGGTCGGCGCCGATACCCGAGGAGCACAGCCGCGATCACCGACATCGACACCAGGCCCGAGAGGAGTCGATTGCCGAACTCGACCCAGGCGTGATAGCCCCATTCGGGAACGAGTCGGTCGGCTGAACACTGCGG
>JAHECQ010000623.1 GCA_024641625.1 Acidimicrobiales bacterium
ACCTGATCGACAATATGCGCGCCCGTCACACGACCGACTGGGGCCCGGTCGCTGCTCCGATGCCCGACCTCCCGGCCGACCCGCTGGAACGGCTCGAGTTCCTCCGCAGGCAGAGCAGGCCGACGACGGGTGCTCGGCAAGCACCACTTGGGACAGAGAAGCGATGAGAGGAGAGATGTGGACGATCGATTGTTGGTGGTGGTGGCGCATCCCGACGACGAGACCTTCGGTTGCGGCTCGTTGTTGGCCCACGCCGCCAAGCTCGGTGTTTCAACGACGGTCGCCTGCGCGACTCGTGGCGAGCAGGGCTCTCCCACTCCCGGTCGCGGACTCGACGACGCCGACATGGCCGTGGTGCGCGAAGCTGAGTTACACGCCGCCGCCGAACACCTCGGTGTCGATCGGGTCGTGTTGTTCGACTGGGCCGACTCCGGCATGGAGGGCCGGCCTCAGAACACTGCGTTGGTCGCTGCACCGCTCGAAGAAGTCGCCGAGCGGATCGCGGCACTCATCGATGAGGTCCAGCCAACGGTCGTCGTCACGCTCGACGCCAGCGATGGCCACCGCGATCACGTCCACATCCGCGACGCGGTTCTGGCAGCCGTCGACCACTCCACATGGCACACGGACCGCGTGTACCTGCATTGCCTGCCCCAAGAACTGATGCGCAAGTGGGTCGATGCCCTCACCGAGCAGAAGCCCGACAGCCAGCACCTGGCCCTGGGTGACCTCGGAACGCCCAGTGAGAAGATCACGACCGTCATCGACACAGCGGACGTGCTCGAACGGAGGGAGGAGGCGATGAGGCTTCACCGATCCCAGACCTCCCCGTACGAGGTGATGCCAGCCGACGTCCGCCGGGAGTTCCTGAGCGCAGAACGACTCCAGCGCATCCGACCCGCCTGGCGGGGAGGCCCGGTCGAGCGCGAGGTGTTCACTGGCTCCTCGCCCGCCAGCTAGACGATGGTGCGATGGTGAGTCGACCTGTAAGCGGGAAACAGAATCGGCCGGTCTGACTAGCAGGGGCTTGGCGAGGAAATGCTGCCTGACCTGGTGTTTCGTAACTCGACAGTTCTCACTGTTTCACGCTTGTTCTCGTGCATTTGTGTCACGCCTGTGTCACGCTGATCGACAGCTACACCCCTCGGTCATGCTCAGAACCGTGACCGACTCTTGCGACCTCACCGCTGACGACCTCGAGCAGCTCGCCCAGTCACTGGCCGTCGACGGTTCACTCGGTCGGGCCGACGCGTTACGGGTGGTCGACTGGAGCGCAGCGCAGCGCAGCGCTGCGAATGCGGATGCCTGCCGAGTTGTATGACGCCGATTGGTTGGCGGCGCAGTATGCGGTCAAGAGCGGCGCTCAGATCACGAAGGAACTCGGGGTGTCGACACCCGTGGTTCACAAGTGGTTGTGCAAACTCGGTATCGACACCGACGGTCAGTGGATGCCGCGCGACACGACTCGGCTCACCCGGCCCAACAAGTCACAGCTAGCAGCCGTGTGGGAGGGTCACGGGACGATCAGGGCCGTCGTCGCGACGCGATCTAACGGCGGCTATCAGGTCGGGGCAGACCGTCAAGCAGATCGCCAGCGAGCAGGGTGTCACCGACAGCACAGTCACGGTCGAGCTGATTTGGCACGGACTGGTGGAGCAACACCGAAACCGGCCAGCGTGAACTCGCCGCCTGGCTGCAGGTGGTCGAGGTGTTGCGAGAGGTGGAGCGGGAAGGGCGGCGGCCCGGTCCGGTCGCGTGGGTCCGCTAGGGTCGGGTCATCTTGTGGTCGGCGTCGGGTCGTTCGCTCGACCTGGGAGGGGTTTGGTTTTGTCGGTTGTTGGTTGGCGTGTGTGGGGGTTGGTGGTTGCTGGGGTGGTGACTGCTGTGGCGGTGACCGGTGTGGTGTCGGGTAGTGGTGGTGAGGGTGAGACGGTGTTCGTGCCGGTTGCTCCGTGTCGTTTGGTGGACACTCGCCCGAACGTTCCGGAGAAGGAGCCGCGGAATGTCGGTCCGCGTAACACGCCGATCGGGGGCACGCCGGGTGTGTTCACGGCATGGGACAGCGGTGATGTCAACAGCACGTGTGTGATTCCGTCGTCGGCGACAGCGATCTCGACGAACACGACGATCGTCAACCCGACCGCTGCCGGGTATCTGTCGTTGTTTCCTGCTGACAAGCCGTGGCCGGGTACCTCGAACTTGAACTTCGCGGCCGGTCAACGGGCGACTCCGAACGCGGTCACGACGCCGTTGTCGCCGTCCGGTGCGTTCAAGGTTCTCAACGCTGCTGGGACGGTTGATGTGATCATCGATGTGGTCGGCTACTACCAGCCCTCGACCAGCATCGGCGCAACCGGACCCCAAGGCGAACCAGGCCCCAAAGGCGACACCGGTGCGAACGGCCCGGTGGATGGCAGTGCCTGCTCGGCGGGCGGCATTGCGGGAACAGTCGCGTCAGGATTCGACGACGACACGGGTCTGTTCTACGTACAGTGCGACCGCAACCTGCTCGCCC
>JAHECQ010000624.1 GCA_024641625.1 Acidimicrobiales bacterium
GGGGCGACGGTGACGGTGACGCCGGCGGCGACGGCGCCACAGGGTTCGACGAGCGGGTTCCGATCCCCGACATCGAGTTCGACAAGAACGACAAGCTCAAGGCCGAAAAGGAGATGCTCGGGCTGTACGTCTCGGATCACCCACTGTTCGGGGTCGAATCGGCACTCAAGCGCCAGGTCGAGCATGCCCTCGTCGACCTCCCGGACATGGAGGATGGAGCCTCGGTCAAGGTCGGTGGCGTGATCACCAACCTGGCCCGCAAGTTCACCAAGAAGGGCGATCAGATGGCGGTCTTCGTGCTCGAAGACCTCGAATCGTCGATCGAGGTCACGGTCTTCCCGCGCACCCTCCTCGAGCAGGGCCACAAGCTGGAGGACGACATCATCGTCGCCGTGAAAGGCCGACTCGACAAGCGTGACGAATCCCGGTTCGGGCTGATCGCTCAGGACATCCAGGTGTTGTCGGGGTTGGGAGACGGTCCCGCTCCGCCGATGCGACTGATGTTGCCGAGCCACACGCTCGACGAGCTGAAGATCCACCGATTGAAACGGATCCTTCGTGACCATCCGGGTGATTCGGTGGTGCAGGTCGACATCGGCCAGGGCAAGGTGTTGCGGTTGGCCGACGAGTTCCGGGTGGACATCGATCGAGCCGTCGGCGAACTGCGCATGGCGTTCGGCCACGATGCCGTACTGCTCTGACCTGGGGTCCGAGTCGTCCGCCAACTGGGACGAGGCCGAGGGTTCGATCTGTCCGTTTGTGAATCCTGCCGTTTTCGGTGGCACAATGGTGATTCGAAAATCGTCCGGGAGAAGGGGACATGCCGCTCGTAGTTGCCACCAATGACGCGATCGCGTTGACAGACGCCGATCTCGACGAGATGGGTTCGATCGAGGGAGCGTTCGACTTGGGCGCCCTCGCTCAGGCGAAAGAGGACTGGGTCCTCGCCACCACGGCACGTCTCGACGACAAGCTGCACGGATTCATGTTCTCCACCCTGGAGCGGATCGGTGGCACGCCGTGCGTGCTGATCGGCATGCTGAGCGTGCGTCGTCACTCACGTCGCGACACCGTGCTGCGGGGCCTGATGGGCGAGGCGTACCACCGTGCGCTGATGGCGTTCCCCGACGAAGACGTGGTCTTCGGCTCGCGGTTCGTCTCGGCGGATGGGCTCGAGGCGTTCGACAAGCTGGACGAGGTCACTCCGTCGCCGGGTGTTCGCGCTGTCGGTGAGGAACGCGCCTGGGGCCGGCGTCTCGCCAAGCGGTTCGGGGTCGACTCGAAATACGAGGCCCAGACCTTCATCGCCAAGAACGCACAGTCGGGCTTCCTCGACTTCGAATCGTCCAAGCCGGACAAGCTCGACGCCGACGTGGTGTCGATGTTCGAGCCGGTCAAGAGTGCCACTGGCGGGGTCATGGTGGTCTACGGCTGGACCATGGCCGAAGACCTCGTCAAACACGGCCAACGCTGACCGGAACGACGTGACGAGTTGGAAGTTGTGCCAGGCGCATCTCCCAACGCTGTCCCACGACGATGAGTGAGTTCGCTGACGTCGTTCGTCGGCGGCGGATGACACGATCGTTCTCCGATCGGCCGATCCCTGCGGGTGTGCTGGAGGACATGGTGCGGCTCGCCGTTCGGGCACCGAGCGCCGGCAAGACGCAGGGTTGGCACCTGGTGGTGCTCGAGGGTGAGGACACCGCCCGGTTCTGGGACATCACCTTGCCGCCCGGGCGTCGGCAGCGGTTCACGTGGCCGGCGTTGCTCGATGCGCCGGCGATCCTGTTGCCGTTCGCCGATCCGGGGGCCTATGTCGAGCGCTACTCCGAACCGGACAAGGAAGCCACCGGACTGGGCGCCGGGCCGGACGCCTGGCCGGCCCCTTACTGGACGATCGATGCCTCGATGTCGGTGATGACGCTCTTGTTGGCCGCAGAGGACGCCGGGCTCGGGGCGCTCCTGTTCGGTGTGTTCAAGGGCGAGTCGGAGCTGCGGGTGGAGCTGGGCGTACCGGCCCAGCTCGAGCTGCTGGGGGCGATCGCGCTCGGGTACGCCGCCGACGCCGGGCACACGCCCGGGCGGAGCTCCGGTCGCGCCGATCGATCACCCGACCAGATCATTCACCGCGGCGGCTGGTGACGCCTCAGCCCCGCTGACCGAGCGTCGTGCCCTCCGGGAGCGGGCGACCGGTGATCTTCTCGTAGAGCGCCTCAGGGGTGCTCACCGGGGCCTCGCACACGTGGTCCCGGCACAGGTAGGCGTTCCCGTCGACGCGTCCGTCCCACAGGGGTGAGTCGTACGGCTCGCCCCAGGCCAACACGAGGTCCGGGCGCCACACCAGGTGAGCGACCCGAACGAGCTCGGGGGCATCGCCGACGATCGCCAGTTCGACGAGACCGCGGTGACGGGTCTCGATCGCCGAGAGCGCGTTCGAGACCCCGCCCGGAGCCTGCTCGATCACGCTCCCCAGCAGCTGCAGGATGCGATCGGCATGGTTCTGGTAGCG
>JAHECQ010000141.1 GCA_024641625.1 Acidimicrobiales bacterium
CTCGATCAACACGGCGTCGTCGTGCTTGGCCACCGGGTCATGGCCGGTTCGTTCCAACCACAACTGTCGAACGGGACCGGGGATGGCCGCCAGGTGTGGGGCGAACTCGAGCTCGCCACCGAAGGGGTCGCTCCGTCCTTGGACCAGCAGAACCGGGACATCCAGCGACGGAAAGTGCTCCACCCTGAGCGTGTCGGGCTTGCCCGGCGGATGGAGCGGATAGCTGAGGAGTAGCAGGCCGGCCGCCGGCAGACCCTCGGCCACCGCGAGCGACGCCGCTCGCCCACCCATCGACCGGCCACCGAACACGAGCGTGCCCGGATCGACCTGCCACGCTTGGGCACATTGCGACGCCTGCAGCCGGATCGAGTCGATCAGTTTCGGCATGCGGTCGGGCGGCCGTCGGCCAGGCCCCTTGTCGCGGTAGGGAAAGTTGCAGCGGGCAACCGGGATGCCCCGCTCGGCGAGGGCTCCATCGAGCGCGAGAAAGAGTCGATGGTCGCGGTCACCACCAGCTCCGTGGAACAGGAGCAATCCACCGATTCCGACCATGGACCGTTCCTCAGAGGTTGGCGAGCAGGATGTCACGGGCCTCGGTGAGCTCGGCGATGCGTTTGGCCGCCGACTCGGTGTGGCCGCCATGGTCGGGATGCGCAGCCCGCAGCAGGTCTCGGAACTTGCGCTGAACGACCCGTTTGGTCCCCGCACCCTCGAGGTCGAACAGTTCGAGGGCCCACGCAACCGGATCGTTCCACGCCCGAAGGTCGCCCAGTTCGGCCGAGCGTCCACCCATGACTGCTGAGATGAAACGAGCGTCGACATCGCTGCCCCAGACCAGGGCAAGCCTCAGCGCATCGAAGACGGCAGGTCGCACCCCGGCTGGAAGCGAGCCGGCGGCGTAGAGCGCGCCGAGCGCCTGTTGGACCGGTACCCCCAGGTGGTCGTCGAACTCGAACTCGAGCCGCGAACCGACCGCCACCAATCGGTGGGTGCTGCGCAACAGGCCGACGCGATCGGTTTGGAACCGATGACGAACCCTCGGCTGGGGGATACGACGACCGTGCTCGAGATCATCGAACAGACGGATCAACGCCTCCCGAAGGTCGGCGTCCACATTGGGCGCCGTTTGCGCCAGGATTCCTGCGAGCAGGACACCGCCAGGTCCGGGGGCAGGATCGATCGGGAGGTTCCGCATCCCCAGCGCCAATCGACGCGTCGGGGCGATCGGACGGCTGTGATAGACCTCGAGCTCGGCGATGATCATGCCGCAACACGGTACCGCTACGGTTTGGCAGTGGCAGACAATGCATCCCAACCTCTCGAGCCGATTCTCGACCTCGATCGTTTTCGCGTCGATCCTGACACAAAGCTGTCGCTGAACAGGATCGATCCGTCCGGCACGCCCGGTTGGGACGCCGACGAACGGGCCGAAGCCGAGCTGCGATCAGTCTTGCTCAATCAGCGTCTCGAGTCGCTCCAGGAGCGGCTCTGGGCAGCAGGCAGCGAACGCGTGCTCGTCGTGCTGCAGGCCATGGACGCCGGTGGCAAGGACGGCACGATCGCCAACGTCTTCGAAGGAGTCAACCCCACCGGGGTCAGGGTTGCCAGCTTCAAGGCACCCAGTTCACTCGAGTTGGCCCACGACTATCTGTGGCGCATTCATCAGCACGTTCCGGCCAAGGGCGAGTTGGTCATCTTCAACCGGAGTCACTACGAGGACGTCCTCGTCGTACGGGTGATGGACCTCGCACCCGAGGAGCGATGGCGGAAGCGCTACCGCCACATTCGCGAATTCGAGGCGATGCTGGCCGACGAAGGCGTCACCATCATCAAGCTGTACCTGCACATCTCCAAGGACGAGCAGAAGGAACGCCTGGAGGCTCGGCTGGCCGATCCGACCAAGCACTGGAAGTTCGACGCCGGCGACCTGGTCCATCGGGCGAAGTGGGACGGCTACATGGAGGCGTTCGAGGAGGCGATCAGCGAAACGTCGACCAAGAAGGCTCCCTGGTACGTCGTTCCGGCCAATCGGAAGTGGTACCGAAATCTTGCCGTGCTCGAGATACTGGTGCAGCACCTCGAGGCGCTGCGCCTCGAGTATCCCCCCGCCTCACCCGACATCGCAACGATCGAGGTGCCGGACTGATGATGGCACCGATCGGCGACTGCTCAGTCGGTGGGCAACATCCGCAGCTTCGACGGTTGGTGAATGGCGTCGATCATACGAACGGTGCCGGAACGGCTGCGCATGACCAGTGATTGAGTCGTGACGGTCGTACCCCGGAACTTGACCCCTTCGAGCAGGTCACCGGTGGTGATCCCGGTAGCTGCGAAGAAGCAATTGTCACCTTGCACCAGGTCATCGAGGCCCAGGATGGCGTCGAGGTCATAGCCCAGTTCCATCGCAAGGTCGCGCTCGGCCTCGTCGCGCGCATAGAGCCGACCCTGGAGATCGCCACCCATCGACTTGAGGGCTGCGGCTGCGATCACGCCTTCGGGCGTTCCACCGATGCCGAAGAGAATGTCGACCCCGGACTCGGGCCACGCGCAGGCAATGGCCCCGGCAACGTCACCATCACCGATCAACTTGATTCGAGCGCCGGCCTGACGGATCTCACCGATGATCTCCTCGTGACGAGGGCGGTCCAGGACCACGGCGGTCAGATCGGCCACTTCGCAGCGCTTGGCTTTGGCCAGGGCCTTCAGATTCTTGTCGACCGGGAGCCGGATGTCGACCACACCGGACCCTTCGGGCCCGACCGCCAGCTTTTCCATGTAGACGATCGGCCCGGGGTTGTACATCGACCCCCGCTCGGACACCGCGATGACTGCAATCGCCCCACCCTGGCCCTTACTGGTGAGCGTCGTGCCGTCGATGGGATCGACGGCAATGTCGGTGTGGGGAGGGCGACCGTTCCCGATCTGCTCTCCGTTGTAGAGCATCGGCGCTTCGTCCTTTTCCCCTTCGCCGATGACGACCAGACCATCCATCTCGACGCCGTCGAGCACATGGCGCATGGCATCAACGGCGGCTTGGTCGGCGCCGTTCTTGTCACCTCGGCCCATCCAGCGCGCCGCCGCCATGGCCGCGGCCTCGGTGGTGCGAACCAGCTCCAGGGCAAGGTTGCGTTCGGGCTTGAGTCGTTCGTCGTTCATTCCAGTCACCTACTACGAATCGGCTCGAACGGCCGAGAGCTGAATCGAGCCTAGTGGCTCGACCTCGAACGTCGAGAACCGACCTCAGTGGCCGCCGGCAACTGCGGCCCCGCCACCCGAGGCCAACCGCACTCGAAGTTCCGCCCACCGAAGATCTTCGCGAGCGTACGCATCGTCGGCATTGGCGCTGAGCGCGGCCTGAGCCGCTTCGAGATCGGCTCGAGCCGTGGCCAGGTCGATGTTGCCGGTGGGGGTCGCCTCGTCGGAAAGCACGGTGACCTTGTCGCCGGTTACCGACACGAACCCACTGCGGACTGCGAACGATTGCACCTGCCCGCTGGTCTCACTGACCCTGACCTCGCTGGCCTGGAGGCTCCCCACGAAGGGTTCATGGCCGGTGAGGAAGGCAATCTCGCCGCCACCGCGGGTGCGAGCCACCACCTGGGTGCCTTCGCCGGAGTAGAGCGAGGACTCGGGGGAAACGAACTCGACCTGAAAGGCCATCAGACGCCTGCGTCCTTGCGCAGCTGCGCCGCCTTCTCGCGAGCCGATTCGGCGCCGCCCACGTTGAGGAAGGCCTGCTCGGGAAGGTCGTCGAGATCGCCCTGAACCAACGCTTCGAAGGAGTCGATGGTTTCCTCCACCGGCGTGAACACCCCGGGCAGACCGGTGAAGACCTGCGCCACGAACATCGGCTGGGAGAGGAATCGCTCGACCTTTCGGGCCCGGTTCACCGTGACCCGGTCCTCTTCGGACAGCTCGTCGAGACCGAGAATGGCGATGATGTCCTGCAGTTCCTTGTAGCGCTGGAGGATTTCCTGCACGCGACGAGCCACCTGATAGTGACGGTCGCCGACGACTTCGGGCGCCAGGATCGACGAGGTCGACGCCAGCGGATCCACTGCGGGGTAGATGCCCTTGGCCGCAATGTCACGGCTCAACTCGGTGGTGGCGTCGAGGTGGGTGAAGGTGGTGAACGGTGCAGGGTCGGTGTAGTCATCGGCAGGCACATAGACGGCCTGCAGCGACGTGATCGACTTGCCGCCCGCCGAGGTGATGCGCTCCTGGAGGATGCCCATCTCATCGGCCAGGGTGGGCTGGTAACCCACGGCCGAAGGCATGCGACCGAGGAGGGTCGACACCTCGGAGCCGGCCTGGACGAACCGGAAGATGTTGTCGACGAACAGCAGCACGTCCTGGCCCTGCACGTCACGGAAGTACTCGGCCATGGTCAGGGCCGACAGAGCGATACGAAGACGCACGCCCGGGGGCTCGTCCATCTGGCCGAAGCACAGCGCGGCCTTGGACAGCACCGAGGTGACGCCGTCGCCCATCATGGTCTCGCCCATCTCGATGAAGAGGTCGGTGCCCTCACGGGTGCGCTCGCCCACGCCGGCGAACACCGACACACCACCGTGGTTGGAGGCAACACGGGTGATCATCTCGGTGATGAGCACCGTCTTGCCGACGCCGGCACCACCGAAGAGGCCGATCTTGCCACCCTGGAGGTACGGCGTGAGCAGGTCGATGACCTTGATACCGGTTTCGAGCACTTCCTTGGTGGGTGCCAACTTGTCGAACGCCGGAGCATGGCGGTGAATGTCCCAGCGCTCGGTGATGTCGAGGGACTCGGCAGGCACATCCAGAGGCTCGCCGATCACGTTCCAGATATGACCGAGGGTGACGTCACCCACCGGTACCTGAATGCCGTGACCGAGGTTGCGGACAGGGGTGCCGCGACGCAGGCCGTCGGTCGGCTTCAGCGAGACCGCACGCACGCGCGAGTCTCCCAGCTGCTGGGCGACCTCGGCCATGACGGCCGTCGTCTCACCGGCAACCTCGACGTCGAACTCGATGGCGGTGTTGATTCGGGGAAGCGCGTCCGGCGGGAACTCGACGTCGACCACGGGGCCGGCGATACCGACGATGCGGCCTTCCTTGAGCTGGGGTTCAGTTGCAGTCATGGCTGGTGTGCTCCTGGGTATCAGACGTGCTGACGGTGTTCGTGCGTGTGCCCGAGTTCCTCGGGGAAGATGTGTGCGGGCTGGAGATGATCGAGCAGATAATCGTGATCGCTGCTCTGGTCGGCGTTGAGGGACTCGGCTCCGCCGACGATCTCCATGATCTCGGTGGTGATGGATTCCTGACGAGCCCGGTTCATGATGCGGGAGAGCTTGATGATGAGCTCTTCGGCGTTCTCGGTCGCCGCCTTCATGGCACGCTGACGATTGGCGTGCTCGGACGCAGCACCGTCGAGCAGGGCAGCGAACAGCCGCGCCTCGACGTAGCGCGGCAGGAGGTCTTCGAGGACGCCTTCGGGCGAGGGTTCGAAGCTGTAGCTGGCGGTGATGGTGGCATCGCCGCCGCCGTGTTCGGCAATGGAGGTGGTCGACTCCAGAGGCAGGAAGCGGCGAACAATGGCTCGTTGCGTGCCCATCGAGACGAACTCGGTGTAGATGAGCTCGACCTGGTCGACGTCGCCGCTGTCGAACAGTTCACGAACCCGTCGAGCGATGGCTCGAGCATTCTCGTAACTGGGGCTGCCGGTGAATCCCTCGAAGTGGGTGTCGATGTCGAAGCCGCGGAACCGGAAGTAGTCGTTGGTCTTCTTGCCCACGCTCACGATGCGATAGTCACCGCCTTCGTTGCGCAGCGCCTGGATCTCACGTTCGGCCGCCCGGAAGACCTGCGCGTTGTACGGTCCGGCGAAGCCGCGATCGCCGGCACAGATCACGAAGGCGACCCGCTCGACGCGCTCGGCCTGGCGGAGCAGCGGATGATCGACATCGGCTCCACTGGCCGCGAGACTCTCGATCACCCCGGTCAGCTGTTCGCTGTAGGGACGAGCCGCAGCAGCGCGACGCTGAGCCTGGGCCACTCTCGTGGCCGCAATGAGCTCCTGCGCTCGCGTGATCTTCTTGGTGTTCTTGACGCTGCCAATGCGACGTCTGAGAACTCGTTCGGCTCCACCCGGCATCGGAGATCAGCCCTTCGCTCGGCTGACGTCTTCTTCGGGAAGGATGTTGGGAGCGTCGACCAACTTGGTCGACGCCGCTCCTTGATCACCCGCTTCGGGTGGTCCGCCGGCCGCCGCCTCCGAGGCGAACTGATCGGCAAATGCCCCGATGGCGGCCTGCAACGCTTCCTCGTCCTGCACCGTTCCGGTGTCGACGATGTGCTGCAGTTGGTCGGCGTGGCGGCTGCGGAACCAGTCGAGCAGGCCGGCCTCGAAGCGTTGTACGTCGGAAACCTCGACCTTGTCGAGGAAGCCCCGCGTACCCGCGTACAGGAGCACGACCTGCTCTTGCACCGGAACCGGCGAATTGATGCCCTGCTTGAGCAGTTCGGTGAGGCGATAGCCACGATCGAGCTGGGCCTGGGAAACCGGGTCGAGGTCCGAACCGAAGGCTGCGAATGCCGCCAGTTCACGGAACTGCTGCAGGTCGGACTTGAGGGTACCAACGGCGTTCTTCATGGCCTTGATCTGAGCGGCCGAGCCGACGCGACTCACCGAGATGCCCACGTCGACCGCGGGGCGGATACCCGACTTGAACAGGTCGTCCTGGAGGTAGATCTGCCCGTCGGTGATGGAGATCACGTTGGTGGGAATGAAGGCCGAGACGTCACCGGCCTTGGTCTCGATGACCGGCAGCGCCGTGAGCGAACCGGCTCCATTGGCATCGGAGAGCTTGGCTGCGCGTTCGAGCAGGCGACTGTGAAGGTAGAAGACGTCGCCGGGGAAGGCTTCACGGCCGGGCGGACGGCGGAGCAGCAGCGATACCTGACGGTAGGCCTCGGCCTGCTTGGACAGATCGTCGTAGATGGCCAGGGCGTGTTCGCCATTCTCCATCCAGTGCTGACCCATCGCGCAGCCGGAGTACGGAGCCAGGTACTTGAACGGGGCCGGGTCGGAGGCGGCGGCCACCACCACGACCGTGTAGTCCATGGCCCCGAAGCCGCGCAGTACCTCGACCGTCTGGGCGACCGTCGACGCCTTTTGCCCAACGGCAACGTAGATGCACTTCACCCCGAGGCCCCGCTGGGCAAGGATCGTGTCGATGGCGATCTGTGTCTTGCCGGTCTTGCGGTCGCCAATGATGAGTTCTCGCTGACCACGGCCGATCGGGATGAGCGAGTCAACAGCCTTGATACCGGTCTGCATCGGCTCGTGCACCGGCTTGCGGCCGGTGATGCCGGGTGCCTGGATCTCCATGCGGCGCGGCTGGACATCGGTGAGGGGCCCCCGACCGTCGATGGGCTCACCCAGTACGTTCACCACGCGGCCGAGGAGGCCGTCGCCGACCGGGATGGCGAGAATCTCCCCGGTGGACTCGACCGCCTGACCCTCGGCGATGGCGTCGACGTCGCCGAGAACCACGGCACCGATGCTCTCCTCGTCGAGGTTCAGGGCCAACCCGATCGTGCCGTCCTCGAACCGCAGCATCTCGTTGACCGCGGCATCCGGCAGGCCAGACACCCGGGCGATGCCGTCGCCGACTTCGGCGACGCGTCCCACGGTGCGAGAAGAAACGTCGGCCGTGTAGCTCTCGAGATTCTTCTTGAGGGCCGAAGTGATTTCGGCCGGATCAAACGAAAGTGCCATCTTGGAAATCTTCTCTCTGGTTCTGCTCGACGACGGGAGGTGAGACTTGATCAGCGAGGCTGATCAGAGCGCCTCACGCATCTTGTTCATACGGGTGCGAAGCGAGCCGTCGATGACGGTGTCACCGATGGTGGTGACCGCTCCGCCGACGACCGAAGGATCGACGACGACCTGGAGGTCGACGGCAGATCCTGTTGATTGGGCGAGGGCAGCGGCCAACCGCTGCTGCTGGTCCTCGCTGAGGGGAACGGCCGAGCGCACAGTGGCGACCGCCTTGCCGCTGCCGGCTGCCGCAGCGGCAACGAATTCGTTCACGATCTCGGCCAACTGGCCGCCACGACCCGTCGTCGCGATGAGCGACACCAGACCGCGGGTGGTGTCGGAGACCTTGTTTGCCAGGACATCGTCCACGATCTGGCCGCGGACGGCGGCCGGGAGCAGACGATCGGCCAACGAAGCACGCAGTGCCTCGTTGGCGTCAACGGCCTGGGCCACTGCGGTCAGTTCGCTCTTGACAACGTCGAGGTTGCCGTCGGCCTTGGCTACTTCAAGGAGAGCTCGGGCGTAGCCGTTGGTTGCGTCAGACATGGTGTCTCCGTCAATGGCAGTCAGCGGAGCTGACCGACCTGGGTGATGTAGTTCTCGATCAGATCTGCATGGGTGGCGTCGTCGAGGCTTTCGGTGACGACTGCCTCGGTGGCGCCGCGGGTCAGCCGCCCGACCTCTTCACTGAGGTCGGCGAATGCCTGGCGCTTCATGTTCTCGACATCGGAGACGGCCCGTTCCTTGAGGCCGGCTGCATCGGCGTGGGCACGCTCGATCATGCTCTCCTTCAAGTGGGCCGCGGTGGCGTCCGCTTCGCTGCGGATGCGGTCGGCTTCAGCCCCGACATCGGGAAGGTCCTCGGTAGAGGCATGCAACGCCGATTCGGCTTCGACGCGTGCGGCCTTGGCCTCGTCGAGCTCCCGACGAATACGCTCGGTGCGCCCGTTCATCGCCTTCTTGATCGCCGGCCCGGCCTTGATGATCAGGAGGGCCATGAGCACGAAGAAGGCGGCTGAACCCCAGTAGATCTCGTTCTTGTCGGCGGCGAGATGAACGCCGTTCTCGGCTTCGGTGGCGAGGATCGTCAGCATGCTGGCCTCAGTTCGGATTGTTCAGGTAACGCTCGACCAGAGGACGAGCGGCGGACAAGTCAACGGTGCGTCCCATGACCTGCGAAGCGGCCGACGTCGCCAGCTCGGCGACCTGAGGACCGACCCCACTGAGGGCGTTGGCCCGCGCTGCTTCGATCTCGGCTTCGACTTCGGCCTTCATGGTCGCGACCTCGGCCTCGGCAGCGCTGATGATGCGGGAACGCTCGGCCTCGGCCTCGGCGCGGGCAGCGTCGATGACCTGGGCAGCCTCGGTGCGGACATCGACGAGCTGATCGTGCACGTCG
>JAHECQ010000625.1:0-1962 GCA_024641625.1 Acidimicrobiales bacterium
TGCTCGAGCACTACCTCGAGCGGATCGACGTCCTCAACCCGTCGCTCAACGCCATCGTCACCCTCGATGCCGAACGAGCACGGATGTCCGCAGGCGAAGCCGACGAACAACGGGCAAACAGTCACGGGGACGATCTCGGACGACTCCACGGTCTGCCGATGACCATCAAGGACGCCATTGCCACCGCCGGGCTTCGCAGCACCGGTGGCGCGACCGAGCTGGCCGATCACCGTCCCGTCGATGATGCGCCGGCCGTCGCCGCGCTGAAGGCAGAGGGAGCAATCATCTTCGGCAAGACCAACCTGCCGCGCTGGTCGGGCGACGTGCAGGCCTACAACGATCTGTTCGGTCAGACCAACAACCCTTGGGACCTGACCCGGGGCCCCGGGGGCTCCAGTGGGGGAGCGGCCGCGGCCGTGAGCGCCGGCCTCACCTCGGTCGAGCTGGGCACCGACATCGGCGGTTCCGTACGTCTGCCCGCCCACTTCTCCGGGGTCTGTGGACACAAGCCCAGCTATGGCCTGGTACCTCAGCTCGGCTACCTCGATCATCCCGCCGGTGGCATTGCCGAACCCGACGTCAACGTCTTCGGTCCGCTGGCTCGTTCGACCGCCGACCTCGATCTGATGCTTCGCATCCTGGCGCAACCCACTGTCGATCGCCGTCCGGTCTGGCGGGCGACTCTGCCGCCGAGTCGACACGACGATCTCCGCAACTTCCGGGTCGCGGCCTGGCTCGACGACGATACCTGTCGGGTGTCCACCGACGTGGTGACCTTGCTGGACGAGGCAACCCGCCTGGTCGAACAGGCCGGGGCCTCGGTCAACCGGCGAGCCAGACCCGATGTGCCGCTCTCGGAGGTCTGGAACGTCGGACTACCGCTGGTGTCGGCCGCAACCAGCCTGGCTCGAACCGACGAGGAGTACGCAAGCCAGTTGGCCCAGGCCAACGACGGGTCGCTCCCGCGACACACGCAGATGCGAGCAAAGGCATCCACGATCGGCCACCGCGACTGGCTTCGCCTCGATCACCAACGAAACCTGCATCGGTTGGCGTGGGCCGAGTTCTTCGGCCACTACGACATCCTGCTGTGTCCGGTGTCGTTCACCCCGGCCTTCCCCCACGTCCACGACGGCAATCTCTACACCCGGACCTTGCAGGTCGACGGTGTGACCCGGCCCTACACCGACCTGATCGCGTGGACCACCTTCATCGGCTACGTCCACCTCCCAGCCACCGTGGTCCCCGTCGGACTCACCCCCAGCGGTCTCCCCGTCGGCATCCAGATCGTGGCTCCCTACCTCGAGGACACCACTGCCCTCCACTTCGCCAGTCTGCTCGAGTCCCTGCTCGGCGGCTTCGACCCGCCGACCATGGCCCAGCTGTCCTGAGCACAGCTTGACGCTTCGACCACACGTGGCCGAGCATGCGTCATGGACGTGAACGGAAAAGTTGCGGTGGTCACCGGCGGAGCGAGCGGAATCGGTCGAGGCATGGCTCGATGTTTCGCCGCCAACGGCATGCGGGTGGTGCTGGCCGACATCGAGTCCGGCCCACTCGACGAAGTCGTCGCCGAGCTGACGGCCAAGGGCACCCAGGCCATTGGCGTCCGAACGGACGTGTCCAAGGCCGACGACATCCAAGCCCTGGCCGACGCCGCGCTCGACCGATTCGGGGCGGTCCACGTGCTGTGCAACAACGCCGGCGTCGGGGTATCCGACCCTGTGGGTGACACCTCGCTCGAGGACTGGATCTGGACGCTCGACATCGACCTCTGGGGACCGATCCACGGCGTACGAACCTTCCTGCCCATCATGGAGCGCCAAGGGGAAGGCCACATCAACTCCACCGCCTCGATGGCAGGCCTGTACGCCGGCGCCTCGCTCGGGGCCTACAACGTCGCCAAACACGGCGTCGTGGCCCTCATGGCCAGCCTCGAACGCGATCTTCGCCTGGCCGGCT
>JAHECQ010000625.1:1972-2508 GCA_024641625.1 Acidimicrobiales bacterium
TTCGAGCGTCGTGCCTGTGCCCCGGGCCGATCAACACGAACATCGTCGACAGCCAACGCAACCGCGATGCCGAACAAGCAGCCCTCCACGCCGGCACCGAGGCCGGTCAGAAGTTCTGGGACATCCTCACCAGGACCTTGGCCGATGGCATGAACCCAGACGATGTCGGCCGGCTGGTACTCGACGCGATTCAGCACGATCGATTCTGGGTGCTCACCCATCCCGAGATGGGCACGATCGTCGAGCACCAGGTGAAGGCCATGCTCGAGGACCAGCGACTCACCCGCTGAGCGGGCTCACGGCATCGGATCGAGGCTGCCCTGGTCTAGCGGGGGAGACGTACCCGCGCCGTCCCCGGCATCAGCACCTGACCCTCGGAGGTCTGCTCCCATACCTCGATCTCGACGATGCCCGACGGCTCATCGACGTCCGTCACCCGACCGTGGAACTCGAGGTCGATCTCGGGGAATGCGCTGGCTCTGTTCTGCCAGGTCACGCCGACGAGTCGGCCACGTGGGCCGCACCAATCGGTCAGG
>JAHECQ010000626.1 GCA_024641625.1 Acidimicrobiales bacterium
AAGGTGTCGTCACCGGTGGACAGGACATCGAGCGAGACGAGAAGTTCGCGTTGCGTGGCACGGGACACGCCCGCGACTGTGCCACACCCGATCGCCCCGCGGCCACGCCATCGCCGGTCGACCCGGACGAGGCCACCCGCCAGAGTCCGCTCGCACCAACGATCCAGACCCGACATCGAGCAGACAACCCAACGACCGCAAGACGCGAGCCACGCCTCTCCACAGCGACTGGACGGTCAGCCGCTGTCGGTTCCTCACTCACCATCACCACCAGCCGACACCTTTGGTGGAGCGGACCAGACCGCACCCTCGACCTGTCCGACACCCAACAACGACATCGCGCCTACGAGATCGTCCTCCGCGAAGGCACATCCCACGACATCGAAACCATCATCGACGCCGTCACGAGGTGGCGTGAGCTGACCCGGTGGCCGGACGCAGTACTCGACCACCTCGGTCGCCGGTGGGCTTGTCGGACTCGGCGATGACGACGCCGTTGCACACCGTGGCGATGTAGCCGTCCGCGCCCTGGGTCAGCCGTTCGCCTCCCTTGGGCATGTCCCCCACGATGCGCGGATGGTGTTCGGCCAGCCGATCGAGGTCGATGACGTTCAGGTCGGCCCGCATGCCCGGAGCCACGACCCCCCGGTCGGTCAGGCCGAGCACCGCAGCGGGAGCCGACGTCAACAGCCGGACCGCCTCGGGAAGGGCCACCGCGCGTTGGTCTCGCACCCAGTGCGAGAGATAGAAGGTCGGGTACCCGGCATCACAGATCTGGCGGGCGTGCGCGCCGGCATCGCCGAGCCCGGGCAGGATCCAGTCCCGATCGAGATGCTCGGCCACTTCGCCGAGATCGTGATTGGCGAAGGACGAATGGAACATCGCCAGGCCGTTCGACGCAAGCGATCGATCGATGAACAGGTCGATCGCTCGACAGCCTGTGGCGGCGGCCTCATCGGCGAGCGTTGCCTCACGGAGGAACGTGGGATGGTCTCCGTCGCCCAACCAGCGGGTGCGCCGGGCGGTCCGGTTGAACTCGGGGTCTGCGTCGACGGCTGCCGCAAACTCCTCCCGGCTCGTCGGCTCGGCCAGGAACGCCAGCTTCGCGTCGAGGTCGAGACGGCGGAACTCCCGCCATGGAGCGGCCCGGTACGGCAGAAAGCTGCGAAGGCTGGCGAGGACCCCGAACCGCCGAGGAAGCGTGATGCCGGTAATGTCGCCTCCTTCGGCCCGCAACGCGTCGACGTCACCGCTGATCCGCTTGGCGTGCTCGGCGACGCTGCTGAAGAGCAGTCGAGCGCCCGCATCCTGGGTGATCGCCCGCATCAGCTCGCGATCGTCGTCGACATCCTCGATGCAGGGCACCACCTGCGCGATACCGCCCGCGTCGTGGGCGGCCTTCGCCAGTGCGGTGACCTCGCGGTGACTGGCGAACGTCCCGGGGATCGGGCGACCATCGGGCAGCACGTGGGCCGCCAGACGGTTGAACGAGATGCCGATCGCACCGCCGCGCATCGAGGCGGCGACGAGAGCCACCATCTCGGCCAGCTCCGCGTCGGTGACGTCGGGCTCGTCGGCCCTGGTGGCAGCGATCGCACGCTCCCCCAGCACATGGAACCGGATGGCGGCGTGGCCCACGAGGCCGATGAGGTTGATCGCCGGACCACACGAGTGCAAGGAGTCGAGGTATTCCCCGAAGCTCTCCCAGTCCCACCGCATCCCCTCGAGAATGATGTCGGCCGGGATGTCCTCGACCGTTTCCATCATGTTCGCCAGGAAGCTGCGGTCCTCGGGCTTGCACGGCGCGAAGGTGACGCTGCAGTTGCCGATCAACGCCGAGGTGATGCCGTGGTTCGAGCATGGCGAGATGGACGGGTCCCATGCGGCCTGTGCGTCCATGTGCGTGTGCAGGTCGACGAAGCCTGGTGTCACGATCCGTCCGGATGCGTCGATGATCCGGCTTGCCTCCCCGGTGACGTCACCGACCTCGACGATGGTGTCGCCGTCGATGGCGACGTCGGCCCGAACCGGCGCCGATCCGAGGCCGTCGTAGACGATGCCTCCGCGAATGATCAGGTCGTGCGTCATGAGATCCCCTTTTCGAGCCACCACGACAGTACGTCATCGCGGGTTCCGACAGCGAGTGGCGCGCCGGTTAGTGTCCCTCCATGATCTCCGCCGATTCGCATGTCGTGGAACCTGCCGAGGTGCTGGCTGGGCTCGAGCAGCGATTCGGCGATGCGGCGCCGCGGATCGTCGACCACGGCGACCAGCGCGACGTGATGTTCGTGCCGGCCACCGGAGTCAGGGGCCTGCCGCCCGCCCGTCTCGGAATCGCCGGCTACCGGCTGGAGGGTCCCTTGGCGATCGACCCTGCCTCACCGATGAAGCCCGACCCGGAGGACCCCGCCCACCCCGCCGTCGTCGAATTGTCACGGGGCGGCTACGACGTTGTCCGCCCCGGCATCTCGGACCCGGCGCTGCGCATCGCCGACCAGGATCTCG
>JAHECQ010000627.1 GCA_024641625.1 Acidimicrobiales bacterium
GTTGTCTGTGAAGTACCCGGACACGAACACATGACCGCCACGCTGGCGATTGACAACTAATCATGGAAGATCTGGTCGTCGCTGTGGATAGTCCTCGCAGTGTGGTGGGGGGAAAATCGGCTGGCCTTGCCGCTCTGCAGGCGGGCGGCTTTCCCACCCCGCCAGCACTAGTCGTCCCCCATACCGTTATGGAGGTTGACGCGGCCGCCGTCGCTCTGGCTCATCACTTCGCTTCCCAGCCACTGGCGGTTCGCTCGTCGGCGATCGGCGAAGACGGAGCGAGCCGTTCCTATGCAGGCCAGTTCGACAGTGTGCTCAATGTCGAGCCTCGTGCCGCGTCGATCGCTGCGGCCATCCGTCAGGTGCGGGCCTCGGCAGGTGGCCAAGTCGACATGTCGGTCCTCGTGATGCCAATGATCCATCCCGACGTCGCAGGGATCGCTTTCAGTCGCCATCCGATCACCGGTGCGCCAGGAGTGGTCATCGAAGCTGTCAAAGGGCTAGCCAACGACCTTGCTGCTGGTCGTGTCGACGGCGAACGGTGGGAAGTCTCCTCCCATGCCGTAGGGCCGCACCAACCGACCGTTCTCGACAACGCGACTGCGATTCGAATCGCTGAGTTAGCTCGCCAAGTAGAGGCATCCTTCGGTGCCCCCCAGGACATCGAGTGGGCCCTGGCCGATGGCGAGATCACGCTGGTCCAGTCCCGACCGATCACCACGATCGACGAGATCGCACCGGTGCCGATCGACATCTCCTATCCTCCAGGGCCCTGGGATTGGGATTCCACGCACTCGCAGCGACCCAACTCGCCGTTCAACAGCTCGTTTTTCCCGAATGCCTTCCGACGGGCTGGCACGCTACTGGGTGAGCGTTACGGCCTACCGTTCGGGGGTCTCGACATGCGGGTGATCGGCGGGTACTTCCACATTCAAGTACGCCCGCTGGTGGGCAAACCAGGTGCCGCACCGCCGCCCGATCGGATCCTTCCGCTCGTAGTCCGTGTTCTACCACCGTTCCGGAAACAAGCCCGTATCGCCACCAGGGCCGCGGCAGACCGGGTTGATCGGCAATGGGCTCAACAGTGGAGTGAAGAACGCCGACCGGCGCTTGAAACGACGATGGCCGGCTGGCGCCAACTTGACCTGACCTCTCTTACGGACCCACAACTCGCCGCCCACCTCCACGAAACCATCGAGCAGGCGAGCGATTGTTTTGCGTGGAACATGACCACCGATATGGCCTATCTTCTACCACTCGGCGACCTGGTTTCGTTTTGCCAGAAACACTTCGACATGATGTTTGCCGACGTGATGCCGCTATTGGAGGGCTCGTCACCGAGTGAATACCTCAAGTCGATCGGTCACTTGCGTGGCTTGCTTCATGACGATGAGGTGGCCAGCCTCAGAGCGGGTGAGCTCGACTTTGAGAATCCTCAGTTCCAGGCAGCATTCCTCGAACATCAGGCCACCAACGGAAGTCGGGGGCTCGGCTACGACGTTTCTTACCCGACGCTCGCCGAAACCTCGGTTGACGAATTGGCAGCCATCACCGCTTACACCTCGAACCACGATCCATCGCTTCGGGCCGAGGAGTACGCCGCAGAACTGTCGGCCCGTCTTGGCGAGGCGGACCGGTCCGCCTTCACCGAGCTGGTCGCCGAAGCGAGGGCAACCTACCCGCTGCGCGAAGGCAGCGAATACGTGAACGCCCGCCTGATGGGCCTCGTGCGCTACGCGCTGCTCGAAGTCGGCCGACGGATGACCGTCGATGGTGAACTCACTCAAGCTGACGACGCTACGTACCTCACGGTCGATGAGCTGACCGCCTGGTTGGCTGGCAGCCGTCCCATCGAAGCGGGCTTGATCCAACGACGCCGGGGAGAAGAAAAGTGGGCTCTGGCGCACCAGCCAACTGGCGAACGGGCCGACCCGCATCCGGCTCCCAACCCGTCGCTCTTCCCTCCGGCAACCGGGCGGTTCCTCAGAGCCATCAGGCTCGTCGTCGATAACGATATGGCGCAGTCCGGTCTCGACGGCCGCGGGCTGGCTGCGTCATCCGGAATGCACACCGGGCCGGTCAGGAAGGTCGACGACATTGCTGATCTTGCCAAGATTCGCCCCGGAGACGTATTGGTCGCGCCGTTGACGAACTCGGCGTGGGAGGCAGTATTCTCCGTCATTGGTGCCCTCGTTTCGGAAGGCGGAGGGCTTCTGTCACACCCTGCCATCGTGGCCCGGGAGTACGGATTGCCAGCAGTCACAGGATTTGCTGGAGCGATGGGCCGTTTCGCAGATGGCGAACTAGTGACCGTCGACGGATCGACTGGCACAGTAACGCCGGCTTGACTCTCAAGCTCTGGATGCCCTGCTTTGGCGTTTCGCCGGTCCCGAAAACCCCGACGAGGGGGAGCTGGTCGAACACGTTGGCGCCGCCTCAGGCGAGGACCTTCAAGCGGCGATGCCTGCCCTGGTGGTCGAGTTAGACGAAGAGACTGCGG
>JAHECQ010000628.1 GCA_024641625.1 Acidimicrobiales bacterium
CGGAGCGATGGGCCTGGTGGCCGGATACTTCAAGGGGTGGTTCGACTCCGTGATGCGATTGATCATCAACACGACGCTGTCGATTCCGGCGCTGCTCCTCGTGATCTTCATCGTGACCGTACGCGGCCGCAGCCTGGCCAACGTGGTCCTCGCTGTCAGCCTGCTGGCGATCCCGGCGTTGGCGCGCATCGTGCGCGGCAGCACGCTCCAGGTCGCCGATCGGGACTTCGTGAAGGCGGCGGAGGTGTTGGGGGTGAAACGCGGGAAGATTCTGATCCAGGAGGTTCTCCCGAACGTGATGCCGACGATGATCTCGTTCGCCTTCCTGACCACCGGGATCGTCCTCGTTGCCGAGAGTTCGCTGTCGTTTCTCGGGCTGAGCGTCGAGAATCCGGCGATCACCTGGGGGTCGATCATCGCGGGTGGGCGCGCCAAGTTCAACGACGCGCCGCACGTCGTGTTCGCACCGGCGATCGTGCTGTTCCTCACGGTGTTGGCACTCAACTTCGTCGGCGACCGCTTGTTGAAGCGCTACGACATCCGGGAGGCAAGCCTGTGAACGAGACCATGCTCCGTGTGAACGACTTGGTGGTCGACTTCTCGACGCCGTCGGGCAACCTGCGCGCAGTCGACGGCGTCTCGCTCGACCTGTCCGAAGGTGAGACCTTCGCCATCGTCGGCGAGTCGGGGTCGGGCAAGTCGGTGTTCGCCCGCACGCTCATCGACCTGCTCGCCGGAAACGGTCGGCGGTCGGGATCGATCGAGATCGGCGGACGCGACATCGACGCGCTGTCAAAATCCGAACGCAAGCACTTCTTCGGCGTGGAGGTCGCGATGATCTTCCAGGATCCGATGACGTCGTTGAATCCGGTGAAGCGCATCGACGCCCAACTCACCGAGGCGATGCGCTTCCACCTCGACATGAATCGCTCCGAGGCGACTGATCGTGCGATCTGGCTCCTCAAGCAGGTGCACATCCCGTCACCCGAGAAGCGGATGCGGCAGTATCCGCACGAGTTGTCCGGCGGCATGCGCCAGCGCGTCGTGATCGCGATGGCACTGGCATGCGAACCGCGGCTGCTGATCGCCGACGAGCCGACCACCGCATTGGACGTGACCGTTCAGAAATCGATCCTCGACCTGCTCGACGAACTCCGCGTCGACCGGAAGATGTCGGTGATCCTGATCACGCACGACCTCGGGGTGGCGCGTGGTCGTGCCGACCGGATCGGTGTGATGTACGCCGGCCGGATGATGGAGGTCGGCGCGACCGAAGCGTTGTTCTCCGACATGCGTCATCCGTACACGCAGGCGCTGCTCGACTCGATCCCGAATCCGGCGATGCCGAGCCACAGTCGGCTCAGGCCGATTCCCGGCCGACCACCGAACCTGTTGGATCCGCCGGAAGGCTGTGCGTTTGCAGCGCGGTGCCGCCACGCGCGCTATGACTGTCTCGAGTCCGCGCCGCCACTGGACGGCCCCGACGGTGCCGACGGCCACCGCTGGGCATGCTTCCATCCGGTCGGGACCCCCGAAGGCGAGGCGGCGCTGGCCGCGAACCTCGCGGACGGTGAGACCGCGGCCGGCCTCCCGATGACCGACGTGGGAGAACTCGTCTGATGGCCGGCACCGGGACCGCGCACCTGCGCGACAGCGACGACGTGTTGGTGCGCGTCGAGGACCTGGTCGTCGAGTTCCCCATCTCCGGTGGCACGGTGCACGCCGTGTCGGGGGTCAGCTTCGACCTGGTCGAGGGTGAGACGCTGGGGATCGTCGGCGAGTCGGGTTGTGGAAAGTCGACGACTGCCCGCGCGACGATCCAGTTGCCGAAACCGACATCGGGTTCGGTGCGATTCCACGGCGACGACCTCACGACCTTGTCGGGCGAGCAGCTGCGCAAGGTACGACCGCAGTTGCAGATGATCTTCCAGGATCCCATCAGCTCGCTCAATCCGCGTCGCACCGTCCGCGAGATCATCGCAGAGGGTCTCAAGGTGTGGGGCGAGAACGACAGCTGGTCGCTCGACACGATCGACGTGCTGATGGAATCGGTGGGGATCGACCCGCGCTACGGCGAGCGCAAGCCGCACCAGTTCTCCGGCGGGCAGTGTCAGCGGATCTCGATCGCGCGGGCGCTCGTGCTCGACCCGAAGGTCATCATCTGCGACGAACCCGTGTCCGCGTTGGACGTGTCGGTGCAGGCGCAGATCCTCAACCTGCTCGAGGACATGAAGGCGCGCTACGGCGTCAGCCTCATGTTCATCAGCCACGACCTGTCCGTCGTGAAGAACATCTCCGACCGGGTGATGGTGATGTACATGGGCAAGACGTGTGAGGTGGCGGGCGCCGACGATCTCTTCGAACGTCCGACGCATCACTACACGCGGGCGCTGATGGCCGCGATCGCCGGTGCCGACGTCGACGTCGACGAGGAGGTGCTCGAGGGTGAGTTGCCCTCGGCGATCGACCCACCGACCGGATGCCGGTTCAACACGCGTTG
>JAHECQ010000142.1 GCA_024641625.1 Acidimicrobiales bacterium
ATTCCGGAAAGGACTGCGTCAGGTCATCGAAGGCAATGTTGGTCGCCGTCGAGTTGAACGACACGAGCACAGCGCCGGCTGCGCTCACCGCCAGCGCCTTCCAGGCGCGAGCGGGCACGACCACGCGATCCGCAGGTGAGGCGCCCTGGGATACGACCGTGCGGCGTCTCACACGATCATCCCGCATCGCATGGGCTCGAGCGGCCTGCTCCCCGCAACGGTCGTGCGACGTTCGTGGGACATGGTCCCATTCCTAGCCCATGGGTTACCCCCGGGTGGGCATCGACTGCCGGATGTCCGGATTGACGTGCTTCCCCAGGATGACGTCCTTCGCCGAGGAGCGACGCTCCAGGATCTGACAGCCTCCGCAGTTCCCTGACACGATCTGGCACGCCTCGACCCAAGGAGTCGCAGATGAACCCACGTCCCGCGGAGCGTTTCGCAGACGGTCCACTTTCGGGCATTCGAGTCGTCGACCTCTCAGCGGTGATCTCGGGTCCGTTCGCCACGTCGATGTTGGCCGATCAGGGCGCCGACGTCATCATGGTCGAGCGCGCCGACGCGCCGGACATCGTGCGGGAGTCCGGCGCATTGCTCGAGGGAAGCGGGATCAGCGCGATGTTCGCCGCGATGAACCGCAACAAGCGGAACATCGCGCTCGACCTGAAACAGGAGACCGGTCAGGACGTCCTGAAGCAGTTGGTGCGCCACGCCGACGTGGTGGTCCAGAATTTCCGTCCGGGAGCCCTCGATCGTCTCGGGGTGGGATGGAGCGTGCTCTCGGAGATCAATCCCGAACTCGTCATGTGCTCGATCAGCGGCTTCGGCGAGGATGGCCCCTATTCGCATCGACCGGCCTTCGATCCTGTCGTCCAGTCCGTGGCCGCGTACCCCTCCGTGCAGGTCGACGAGCTGGGCCGACCCAACCTGATCGCAACCGCGGTCTGCGACAAGGTCACCTCCATGCAAGTGGCGCAGTCGGTGCTCGCCGCGCTGTTGGCCAGGGCCAACGGAGCCGGCGGCCAGCACATCGAATTGGCCATGGTCGACGTCGCCGTGCATTTCCTGTGGCCCGAGGCGATGTGGAACGACACCTACCTGGACCACGAGGTCGACATGCCGAACCTCAACGAGATCTACAAGCTCTATCAGACCAAGGACGGCTGGGCGATGGTGTATTCCGTCGCCACCCAGGCTCATTGGCAGAACATGTGCAACGCTCTGGGCCGTGCCGACCTGGCCATGGATCCTCGGTTCTCCGACCTTCAGGGACGGGTTCGCTTCGGAGCCGATGTCAACGACGAGATCCAAAACGAGACGTCACGGTTCACCAACGCCGAGCTGATCGAACTCATGGATCGAGCCGATGTACCCGTCGCCGCGGTGAACAATCGCCAGGACATGATCAACGACGCGCACATCCGGCACCGGAAACTCCTGGTCGAGACCGAGCACCCCGCAGTAGGACGCATTCGGCAAGTGCGCCCGCCTGCCCGTTTCTCCAAGACACCCTCATCGCTGCGGCGCCATGCGCCCGCATTCGGCGAGCACACTGACGAGATACTGCGTGACTTGCTGGGCAAGACGCCCGAGGAGATCATCGCACTGCGTCAGAGCCAAGTCGTGCGCTAGGACGCTGCAGCAGCACTTCGACCGATGCCGGGGGGACGGGTGTCGGGGCCGCAGCGAAGACGGTCCCGCTGACTCAGGCCACTGCAGCGGTGGCGACGCCGAGGGCAAGGAGGCGATCGTCGTTTCCGGTGTCGTGCAACGCGACCCGGCTGGTGACGCGCCCGGCCTCGACGCGCAGGACCTCGGCCCGGGCCTGGAAGGGTCCGGCGTTCCCAAGGGCGAGGTAGTGAAGATGCAGATCCTTCGAATGACAGGGCGCACCGAGTGCCAGTTCCGCGGCCCACGCAGCTGCCCGCTCGAGCGACAGGGCCACGACGCCGCCTTGGATGGCTCTGACCGAGTTCTGCACGAACGGTGAGTGGTCGAACTCGATGTACGGGCCTGCGCTGCCCTGCTCGAACCGGAACCCGCAGGCCTCCTCGATGTGCCGTCGCGGCGCTTCGACCTCGAGCGGCTCGGCCAGGTTCACCCGCTTGAGCGGGGACGCGGCCGGCGTGTCATCGCGTCGGGGAAGTCGAGTGAACGTGACGAAGGCGCGTGCGACCTCGCCCACGACCGGTGAGGTGACCGTGACCTCGGAGACCACGTTGTTACGACCGGCCCGCACGAGTCGGCACTCGGCCTCGAGCTCACCTTCGGGTGGACATGACTGCATGGTGTGGATGGCCATGTCGTGGGTGACCGTCCAGTCGGGGATGACTGCCTGGAGGGCCGCCACTCCCGCCAGGTAGTCGGCGAGCACCGACATGGTGCCCAACCGCAGGGAGCCCGCAGCATCGACGTAGTCGTCGAGGGCCGGCATCAACCCGTGTCCCACACCGTCATCACCGTCGATGTCCACGGCCAATCGCATCCACCGCAGGACCTGACCCGACGCGGGATAGCGCAGCTTGGTGGACTCGCCCGGTCTCGTCATGCCCATCGTGCAATCACTTTCCCCACAGGTGGCCGAATCGTTCGGCCACTCGCTCCTGGCTGGCCTTGGGCGTCCAGCGATCTTCCTCGTCGGCCCAGATGTCACGCAGGGTCGGGATGACCTTCGTACCGAAGAGGTCGTTGTTGTGTGCGGCGACCTCCTCGGACAGGTTGCCGAGATGCATACACGTGATGAGTTGACCGATCCGCAGATCGGTGACGAGCTCACGTACCCGTTGCGAGACGCGCTCAGGGGTTCCGGCGATGATGTACCCCAGTTCGTCGTACTCCCAGAAGCTCAATTCGCCGCGGCCGGCCTTCATCTTCTGTTCCATCGAAGTGTTCCTGGCCCGCTCGAGTCCGGCACGAATCGATGGGGCCGTCAGGTACCCGGGCGGAGTGGCGAAATCGAGCGGCACCTGATTGTTCCGATAGAAGTACCGAACCGCATCGCCGTACAGGCGCTCGGCATCGGCATCGGAGTCGGCGCAGCAGATGACCTGGGTGAACGCCATCCGGTTCGGATTCATCGAAGCGCCCTGGGCCGCCGCGTGGTCCCAGAACCCGTTGACGATCGGTTCGGCTGCAGCCTTACCGGAGAACGACAGATAGCCGTAGCAGTACTCGTGGGCATTCACGAGATCCCAGGTCTCGACACTGCCACTACCGGGAATCCAGATGGGAAGTTCATCCTGGATCGGACGCGGCCAGACGTTGACGTACCGCAGCTTGGTGTACCGGCCGTTGAAGGCAAAAGGCTCGGACGCGCTCCACGCTCGGACGATCAACTCACGGGCCTCGGCGAAACGCTCCCGAAGCTCGATGGGAGCAATGCCGTAGGAGAAGGCCGAATCCATCGGCGTCCCGAAGACCATTCCGGCGATGACGCGACCGCCGGAGAGGCAGTCGAGCATTGCCAGTTCTTCGGCCACCCGGATCGGTGGGTTGTACAACGCCAGCGAGTTGCCGCAGAGCGCAATGGCTGCCGTCTCGGTCGTGGCGGCCAAGGCAGCGGCGATGAGGTTCGGTGAGGGAACCATGGCCAGGGTCGTCTGATGATGCTCGTTGAGCAGGAGCGAATCCCAACCCAACCGATCGGCTTGTTGCATCAGTCGAAGGTAGAGATGGTAGTCACGGCCGATCTGTTCGGGCTCGGCGACGCCGACGGGCGGGGTCACCCAAGCGCTGCGCACCTCATCGGCGTAGTTCTCGGGCAGCTGGGTGTAGTACTGCTGGGCGAACCAATGGAACTTCATCGGACCGGTCCTTCGATCGTTGCCGGCGTGGCGAGGAACGACTCGACTGCCTCGTCGAACGTGTCGGGCTGCTCGATCATCGGGTAGTGACCAGCGTCGGCGACGACACACAGCCGCGCGTTGGGCACGAGCCGGGTGATCTCCGCGGCGTAGGCAACCGGGACGAGACCGTCACTCGCACCGTTGACGACCAACGTCTCTGCAGCGACATAGGGCAGTCGCCGACGAAGACCGCGCTCGGGCAAGGGCCAAAGGAATTTCGTTGCGACCGCAAGGTTGCGGGTGCCGAACAGCATGGCAGCGTGAGGGTCATCGGGGTCGGCAACGAAGTTCGTCGGCGGCGCGTCCGGTACCGGACCGTGCCAGAGTGCGGCCACCACTTGATCGGCCGGTCCGAAGGGATCGAGGGAGGGGTCGTCGTCGAGCCACACACCGAACGGGTCGACGAGCACCAGTCGCCGAACGAGATCCGGGCAGAGAGCGGCCAGTTCGGCGGCGAACATCGCCCCGAGGGAATGGCCGATGACATCGACCGGGCCGACCCCCCAGTTCTGCACCACCGTCCGGTACACCAGCACGAGATCGAGGAGGTCGTGAATGTGCTCGAAGCCGGTCGAGGTACCGAAGCCGGGTTGCTCGGGCGCCAGCACCGCGTGCGAGCCGGCCAGTCGACGAAGGAACGGGGCGTCGCCGGGGTGACGCTCGAAGCCGTGCAGGTACAGCAGGGGTGGACCCTCGCCCTCGGACCAGGACCACAAGTCGAATCGGCCAACGTTGTGGATTTCGACGATGGTCCTCATGCTGCCTTCCTAGCAACGACGGTCGACAGGGTCCATTTCGTGCGCAGTAGGGTGGCCCATCGTCGCCGAACCCCACCTCCCCCGCCTTCCCGACCAACCCCACGTTCCCGACCAACCCCACGTTCCCGACCAACCCCACGTTCCCGACCGACTCAGCATCGTCTCGCTGGTTCCCTTGTCACCCACGGCCTTGGCCGCCATCGCCGACGTCGCTCCGCAAGCCCAGGTGACGTCCGCCGTCGGGTGGTTCGACGGTGAACTCCGCGAGACCTGGGGCGATCAGGTGGCCGACGGCTACCTGCCTCCGAACTCAGCCGGCAGAGGCACCCGGGCGGAGCGAGATGCGCTGCTTGCGGCAGCCGACATCGTGCTCTGCGGCTTTCCCCCGCCCAAGGACCTGGTTGCTCGGGCGCCTCGGTTGCAGTGGGTGCATCAGACGCCGGCCGGCGCCAGCAACCTGGCCGACGCTGACTTGTGGGGTAGTGACGTTCTGGTCACGACCTCGCGGGGCTTGGGCAACACGTTGGCCATCGCCGAGTACGTCGTGGCTTCCTTCTTGCACTTCGCCCGAGGGCTCCACCTCGCCGCCGCCGACCAGGCCCAGGGCCGTTTGCGACGCTTCGCCTACCAGCCGGTACTGCTGGCAGGCAAAACAGTCTGCGTCATCGGTGCCGGCGGTATCGGCGCCGAGGTGGGGCGCCTGTGCGCCGGCCTCGGCATGACGGTGGTCGGTACTCGGCGGTCTGCTGATGGACCCCTACCCGAAGGATTCTCCCTGGTCGCCGGACCCGAACGGCTGCACGAGTTGCTGGCCGACGCCCAGTTCGTCGCCGTGTGTTGCCAGTGGACACCCGAGACCGAGGGCCTCGTCGACGCCGAGGCGCTGGCCGTCATGCCCGACGACGCAGTGTTGGTGAACGTCGCTCGGGGCGAAGTGATCGATGAGGCCGCGCTGGTGAACGCACTGGACCGCATGCGTGGCGTCGCACTCGATGTCTACATCGGTGAGTTCGACCGACCGCCATCGGCCGAGCTGTGGGGTCACCCCAAGGTAGTGATCACACCTCACGTCTCGGGCGGCGCCGAAGAACGGTCCAGCCGGCCGCTCGAGCTGTTCGTCGACAACCTCGCCGCCCTGTGCCGTGGTGAGCCGCTCCGCAACGTGATCGACTGGAACCGCGGCTATTGACCGTCGATCGAACGCAGGCCGCTCGGCTGGACGCATGCCTCTCGGCTAGATGGTGAACGCCAAGTTGCGGGCGACGCGTCGGCCCAGATCGACGTCGCCCTCGAAGCGCAGACGGCCCTCGGCGATAGGGCCCTCGGGGTCCATCCGGCCGCAACACAGCAACATGAAGGTGGAGAAGTCGACACCGAGGCCGGCGGTTGGATTGTCGAGCACTTCGACCACCTGGGCCCGCCCGTCGACCCGGGCGTGGAGCAGCCGTGCGGTCGGTCCGGTGATCTCGATCGTCACCGAAGAACCCTCGGGCGCAGCCGCTCGCTTGCCGATCAGATAGCCGAACGCCAGGTGGGCCTCATCCAACGACATCTCGGCAGCCAATCCCTCGAGGTGGCCGGGCAGCCCGAGCGGAACGCGGACGTCCTGCTCGTGGGCCCAATGGTCGAATACCCGGATCTCGAGGTAGCGGCGGTAGGGCCCGGTTCCCGCAGGCGTCCAGCCGACTGCGTCCAGCTCGGCATCGCTCATCGAGGCGAGTTGCTCGCCGCGCTGTTCGGTCACCCCGGCGAAGGCGGCCAGCACGTCGGCGCCCGCCATCGGCCCGAGACCAGTGGCGGCCTCGGCGATGACCTCCCACGGCGGACTCGCCGAGGGTGTCCAGCCGGCGAAGGCGACCTCGGCCGAGGTCAGGTGAATGAGCACATCGCGACATGACCAGCCGGGGCACAACGAAGGAGCCGCCCACTGATGCTCGGTCAGGCCGCCGCCGACCGCGAGCAATGACGACCAGCATTCGCGGTAGGCCCCGACCAGGGCGTCTCGTGGGGTTGATCCGGCTACGGGCAAGGCGGGCATGGATGGCAACTTAGTGCGGTGACGAACGCCCTCGAGGATCGAGTGCGACACTGTGGGTATGGCACATTACGAAACGACCGTCGTCACGCCCCTCAGTCCGGACGAGGCCTTCGAGCGCTTGGCCGACATCAGCCGCTTCGTCGAGTGGGACCCAGGCGTCGTCAGCGCCCGACAGGTCGAGGGCACCGGTCCCGGCCCCGATTCGGCCTATGTCCTGTCGGTGAAGGGCTTCGCCGGCAAGGACCTCGACCTGCGTTATGAGGTGACCGAGTTCAAATCACCGTCGCTGGTGCACCTGGTGGCCGAGTCGAAACTGCTTCGCTCGGATGACGTGATCACCATCGTCCCCAGTGGCGAAGGTTCCGCCGTCACCTACGCCGCCGACCTCGACCTGACCGGCCCCGGCGGCATGCTCAAGGTCGTCGACCCCTTGCTGGGCGCCGCATTCAACAAGATCGGCGACCGGGCGGCTGCGGGACTGCGCACGTTCCTCGAGGCGGCGCCGGCCGACGCCTGAGATCCGAGCGCGGGCGGCGACTTGGACGCGGTAGTAGGGTTCGGCCATGAAGATCCAACTCGTGAATCCATCGGCCCCGGAGCCCGTGGCCGCTGCACCCACCGCCGGTATCGCCCAGCTCTCGGGGTCGCGTGTCGGCGTCCTGGAAAACGGCAAGCAGCATGCCGAGTTGATCCTGACGTCGATCGCCGATCTGCTTGCGGCCGAACACGGCGCGCAACTCGTGACCGTCGCCCACAAGAGCGTCGCTGCAGCCGCAGATCCCGCCGTCATCGACGAACTCGTCGAGACGGCCGACTGGGTTCTCGTCGGCTCGGCTGATTGAGGCAGCTGTACGGCGTGGTGTATCCACGCCTCCGTTGAGCTCGAGAAGCGTGGCGTGCCGACGATCACGATCGGTACCGATGCGTTCAGTCGCCTGGCCTCCCTCCAATCGCGCGCCATGGGACACCCCGATCTCGCTGTGGTGCTCGTCGAGCACCCGCTGGGCGGCATCGATCCCGACGAGGTGCGCGAGAAGGCCCGGTTGGCGACCGACCTGATCGTCGAACGTCTGGGGGCGAAGCTGTGATCACCGGCGAACACGCGTCGGCTGTCGAGTTGGAGGACGACCTCGAGGGGATCCAGTCCTATTACGAGATGCGGGGTTGGAGCGACGGCCTGCCGATCATCCCTCCGACGGTCGAGCGCGTGCGGCACTTCGTCAGCGTCGCCGGTCGCGATCCGAACGAGGTTGTCTGCACCCTCGCACCACGAAACGGTGAGGCCACGGTCGAACGGGTCGCTGCGAATGCGGTCATGGCCGGCTGTCGAGCGGAAGACTTCCCGATCGTGTTGGCCGGCGTCGAGGCTGTGGCCGATCCGGCGCTCAATCTCAACGCCATACAGTCCACGACCCACCCCACTGCCATCCTGTTGATCCTCAGCGGACCGGTCGCCCAGAAGGCCTCCATCGGATCCGGCCCCGGGTGCTTCGGGCCGGGACCCGGCCTGCGAGGCAACCTCTCGATCGGTCGAGCGTTGCGGCTCGCATTGTTGAACATCGGCGGCGGCTCCCCGGGCGACGGCGACCGAGCCACCCAGGGAAGTCCGGCGAAGATCGGCTTCTGCATCGCCGAGAACGTCGAGGAGTCGCCATGGCCGCCCTATCACACCGACCATGGCTTCCATCCAACCGACAGCGTGCTCACGGCAATCGCTTGTGAGGGACCGCACAACATCCAGGATCACTACAGCATCAGCGGTCTCGGGGTGTTGACCACGATCGCCGGGGCGATGGCTCAGGCCGGCAGCAACAACATCCTGTCGAACTCCGGCTTCCCCATCCTCGCCTTCGGCCCCGAACACGCCCACCAGGTTGCAGTGTCGGGTTACTCCAAGGCCGACGTACAGCAATTCGTCTGGGAGCACGCCCGGTTCCCGCTGGCCAAGCTTTCTGTCGAGTGGATGACGGACGGTTCCTACCGACGGCGCGTGGCAACCATGCTCGACGCCGATGCCACCGAGGCGCCCATCACCACCAAGCCCGAGAACATCCAGGTCATCGTGGCCGGCGGACCAGGGAAGCACTCGTGTTGGATGCCGACATTCGGTGGCGACACCCGCCCGGTTCACCGCCTCCTGGAGTTCTGAATTGGAGACCTTCCTCGATCGACTCCGGGCCGCGCTCCTGATCGAGGAGGCGGTTGGCGCAGTCTTTCTGGAGGGATCCGGCCTCGGCGACGGGCTCCCACTGGTCCGACCGACCGACGAGTCGATCGCAGCCATGCTCGAGGGTCGGGACCCTGCTGCCGTGGCGGTCGGTGGCCCGATACCCATCTCCTTCGCCCTACCCACCTGGTCGGATCTCGCGGCTTGCGCGGTGCTCGCCGGCTGTCCCATCGGAGCGCTGACGCTGCTGGCGACCGCGCTCGACGCCTTGACCGACTCCGCCTTCAACCTGCTGGGCGTTCAGACGACGACCGGGGCGGCGGCGCCGCTGGTCATC
>JAHECQ010000143.1 GCA_024641625.1 Acidimicrobiales bacterium
GGGTTGGGGGTGCAGGTGTCGGCGGGGCGGACCCCGGTCGAGGCAATTGTGGATTCGTTGCGGGCCCGCCGGTTGTTGCTGGTGTTGGACAATTGTGAGCAGGTGCTCGATGAGGCCGCCGATTTGATCGAGGAGATCCTGGCCCGCTGTGACCAGGTCCGGGTGTTGGTGACCAGTCGGGAGGGTCTCGGGTTGGAGGCCGAGCACATGTTCCCGTTACGTTCGATGCCCGGCAGCGACGCGGTCCGCTTGTTCATCGAGCGGGCGGCGGCGGTTGGTGGCGAGTTCGAACCCGATGAGGGGACGGTCGAACAGATCCAGGAGTTGTGTGATCGATTGGATGGGATTCCGTTGGCGATCGAGTTGGCGGCGGCCCGGACGACGGCCATGACGGTGACGGAAATCGCCGGACGGCTCGATGAGCGGTTCCGGTTCTTGACCGGGTCACGTCGGCGGGGTGTGGAACGTCATCAGACGCTACGGGCGGCGGTGGGGTGGAGCCATGAGCTGCTTGGTCACACTGAGCGGATCATTTTCGACCGGCTCGGGGTGTTCGTGTCTTCGTTCGATCTGGCCGCTGCGGAAGCGGTTTGTGTGTGTTCGTCGGTGGCGTCGGTGGAAGTGTTCGACGGGTTGTCGGCGTTGGTCGACAAGAGCCTGCTGATCGCGGACACAAGCGGAGGCGTCACCGAATACCGGATGCTCGAAACCCTCCGGCAGTACGCGGCCGAACAACTCGCCGAACAAGATGCCCTCGACCAGGTTCGCCTCGCTCACGTCGACTACTACACGCAGCGTTTCGAACACATCCACGGCCTCACCTGCGGCCCGCTGGAACACACGGTTCTGCCGATGTCGCCGGGGTTCGTGGCCAACCTCACCGCGGCGATGACGACTGCCCAAGAAACCAGTCCCGAACACGCCGTCCGCATCGCCCAGTGCCTTTCCTTCCTCTGGGCGCTCCTGCCTCTATCGGTTGTCGGCAGTTGGCTCACCGCTGCGGCCCAGATCGACACCGACGCCGAAGCCCATCTCGAGATCGAAGCCATGCTGAGTCAAACAGAGAGCCTGAGCGGCATCCATGACCAGGCAGTGGGCCGAGCCGGCCGGGTGCTGGCCGACGCCGACGCTTCGAGTTTGGCCCGAGTGTCGGCCCTGTTCACCCTCATGCTGTCCGACGGCTTCTACCTCGGGGACATCGAACGCGGCCTCGGATACCGGGAGCAAGTTCTCGTTGCGGCCGGCGACCCGGCCCAGTGGAGATCGAATGGCGTGGCCTGGTTCGCTTGGCCCGCGCTGGTCATGACCGGGCTCGTGCTCGGCCAGTACGACCCCGAAGTACTGGACGCAGCCGAGCAGACGGGCAGCGGCCTGATTCGGGGCTACGCCAACTACGCCATGGGGTTCGCGCTGACCAACACCGAACCCGAACAGGCTGGCCTCCTGCTCCACAGGGCCATCGAACAGTCCGAACTCATAGGAGGTTGGGTCAATGCCGGTATGGCCCACCGTCAGCTCGGTTCCCTCGAAGCAATCCACGGTGAACCCGCCGACTCGGTGGCTGCCATCAGACACACCCTGGAACGCTTCACTCAAACCGGCGAATGGCTACCCCAATGGATCAACCTGCAACAGTTCACCATCCTGTTGCACCGCACCGGACGGCTCGAACCTGCGGTGCAACTCCTCAGCGCGGCTGCGGCATCGGGGCGGGCTCGCAAACCGTGGCCGACCGAGCAACCCCACTACGACCGACTCATGAGCGACGCCGTCAACCAACTTGGCCAAGCCCGAGTCGACCAACTGATGGCCGATGGAGCAGTCCTCTCCGACATCGAAGCCGTCCACCTGGCCCGAAGCCAACTCGACGAACTCGACGCCGCACTCAGCTGACCGAGCCACTCAACCGGCGGATCGGGACGGGTCGTGAGCGCTTCTTCTCGGTCGACCGGATGGTCAGTACAGCGCGGTGCACCGGGGCCGGCGCAGGGGAACGGGCGCCGCAAAGGGCTACCGGCCGGGCGGCGTGTAGCTCTCCGGCTCCTCCACTGATCACGGGTGGATCGAACAGCGCCGTCAACGTGACACTCCCTTGGTGAACACCTCGCCGACGTGCTCGTCGCCCTTGTCGGAGTGAAAGACCACGCCGTCGATGCGAAAGCCGCGAACTGCAGCCGCCATGGGCAACGCAGCCTTCGCAACTGCGGAATAGTGGTGCTCGCTCATCGCGAAGCCCGGCAGCCGCCGAGATCCGAGATCCAACACGATGGCCAGGGAGAGCTTGCTTTCGACGGTCGGGATCTCGGTCAAGTCCCCACACCAGCGTTGATCAACCGGCCCCGTCGAAGAGGCGCGCCTGACGAGATCCTGGATCGGCGCCGCGACCTGGTCCGGTAGGAGGCGCCAGCCCGAACCGACCGCTTCCAAGCCAGCAGGGAATCGCTGACCGGAGATGCGAGTCGTTGGACCGTGGCCGGGGGAACGGTTAGCGTCGGGTGCCTGCTCGATCCAGGGGGGACCTGAGATGGCCGATGATTTCGACGTTGTCGTGGTGGGGGCCGGTATGGCCGGGCTTTACTCGCTGTACAAGCTGCGAGAGCTGGGGTTCTCGGCGGTGGCGCTCGAAACGGGCGATGACGTCGGGGGCACGTGGTACTGGAATCGGTATCCGGGAGCCCGTTGCGACATCCCGACCACCGATTACAGCTACAGCTTCGATCCGGACCTGGAGGATGAGTGGACGTGGTCGGAGAAGTACGCGACACAACCCGAGATTCTGCGGTATCTCCAGTTCGTGGCCGACAAGTACGACCTGCGTCGTGACATCCGGTTCTCCACCCGGGTCGAGAACGCGGCGTGGGATGACAGCACCTCCCGCTGGGTGATCCGGACTCGGGGCGGAGATGTGGTGACCGGCCGCCACTATGTGATGGCTACTGGGTGCCTGTCAGCCCCCAAGTCCCCCGAGTTCGACGGGTTGGAGCGGTTCGGCGGCGAAGTCTATTTCACCAGCAGCTGGCCGCACGAGGGTGTCGATTTCGGTGGGAAACGGGTCGCCGTGATCGGTACCGGCTCGTCGGGCATCCAGTCGATCCCGATCATCGCCGAGCAGGCCGATTCGCTCACCGTCTTTCAGCGGACTCCCAACTTCTCGGTTCCGGCAGGCAATGGTCCTGTCCCGCCGGAGATGCTCGCCGCGGTCGCTGCCGATCGAGCGAAGTATCGCGAGGATGCCAAGTGGTCCCAGATCGGCGTGCCGCTCCCGGTCCCCACCGAGAGCGCCCTGCAGGTTTCCGAAGAGGAGCGCAATCGACGTTTCCAGCAGGGGTGGGACGAAGGCACCCTCTTTGGGCCGTTTACAGCGTTCAATGACATTGTTCTCAACCCGGTGTCCAACGACTTCGCAGCGGAGTTCGTGCGTGAGAAGATCCGGGAAAAGGTGAACGACCCCGGTGTGGCCGAGACGCTCTGTCCCTACGACTTCCCGTTGGCCACCAAACGAATGTGTCTCGATACCGGCTACTACGAGACGTTCAACAAGCCGCACGTGACGCTGGTCGATCTGCGCAAGGACCCGATCACTACCATCACCGAGACCGGCATCGACACCGCAACATCCAGCCACAGTTTTGACGCCATCGTGTTCGCCACCGGATTCGACGCCATGACGGGTGCCATCGTCAATGTTGACATCACCGGTCGTGACGGCCAGAAGCTCAAGGACAACTGGCAGAACGGACCGGAGACCTATCTCGGTCTCACCACTGTCGGCTTCCCGAACCTGTACATGGTGACCGGCCCACAGAGTCCGTCGGTGCTGTCGAACATGTCGGTGTCGATCGAGCAGCACGTCGAGTGGATCTGCAATACGATCGATGTTCTACAGAAGCGCGGATTCGACACGATCGAACCGACCGAGACGGCGCAGGCCGGATGGGTGCAGTACAACACCGACTGGGGTGACATCACCCTCTTCCCACAGGCGAAGTCGTGGTACATGGGCTCGAACGTTCCTGGCAAACCCCAGGTCTTTTTGCCCTTCGTTGGCGGCGTCGACACCTATCGCCGTGTCTGCGAGGAGGTCATGGCGCGGGACTACCTCGGCTTCGCCCTCTCCGGCCCCGGCAAGTCGCAGTGCAACGACGGCGTGGTTCGTCGGCTCCAGCCTGACGTTCAGTTGCTACTCGACGCCATGGCGGAGTTGGATCTGCCGCCCATCGAGTCAATGTCGCCGGTCGAGGCTCGGGAGTTCATGACCGTGGCCAATGCCGAACGCCCGCCCGGACCCGGGGTCGGCGAGATCATCGATGGCACACTCCCCGGTGCCGCGGGCGACCTTGCCTACCGCCTCTACCGCCCTAACTCGCCAGGACCTCATCCGGTCGTGGCCTATTTCCACGGCGGCGGATGGGTGCTGGGTGACGCCACCTCGGATGATCCGTTCTGTCGTGACCTCTGCGTACGGTCCGACGCACTGATCGTCTCTGTCGACTACCGACACGCACCCGAGCATGGCTTCCCCGCCGCGCCCGACGACGGGTTCGCCGCTGTCTGCTGGTTGGCTGACAACGCCGAAACCCTCGGCGGCATCGGCGGCCAGTTGTCGGTCGCCGGTTGGAGTGCCGGAGGAAACATCGCAGCCGTCGTCTGCCAGATGGCCCGCGACGCGGGTGGCCCCACGATCAGCGGCCAATTGCTCGTCACCCCCGTTACCGACTCCGATTTCACCCGACCCAGCTACACCGAGAACGCCGACGGCTACATCCTCACCACCCCGCTCATGACATGGTTCTGGGATCACTACGCCAATGACACCGATCGCTCTGATCCACGAGCATCGCCATTGCGTGCCCCCGATCTGTCCCACCTTCCGCCCGCCGTGGTCGTGACCGCAGAATTCGATCCACTACGCGATGAAGGAGCGGCCTATGCCCAAGCGCTGTCAGCAGCCGGTGTGGAGGTCACCCACCTCCCCCAACGAGGACAGATCCATACCTCGCTCGCTGCCGTCGACCTGATCATCTCCGGCGCGCCAGCACGGGCAGACATGGGCGCCGCCCTGCGCCGCTTCTTTGCAGCGGCCGCATCCGTCTGACCACCGGCACCCGCCTCCGTGAATGGCAGTAGTCCGGTGGCCGTGGGTCACTGCGCTGCCGGGCCGAACGTTGCGAACCATCCGACGGCGACCTCCATCCAAGTCCCAAGGAACTGCCCCAACCCGCACTCGCTGTGTCGGGAGTGGGCCGGTCCGAGTAGGTTCTTCGTCCAACGGGGCGTCAGTCGCAGCTCCGTTGCGCGAGTTAGGCCCGGAGAGTCTCCCTGGCGGACCCGCAACACTGTTCCCAAGTCACCGGAACCGACCCGGGAGATGCACGTTGTTGAACTCGCGAAGCCTGACAGTTGCTGCTGTCGTCACTGGTGCTTCCGCGTTCGCCTACGAGCACTGGGTGAAGCCGTGGCAGGAGCGATGGGGCGCGACCGACGAGGAGGTCGCGCTGTCGCTTCCCGGCGACGGGCTGGTCGAGGAACCCGCAGGGCAGCTGACCCGCGCCATCACGATCGACGCGACCCGTGAGGAGGTTTGGCCCTGGATCGTCCAGCTGGGTGCCGACCGGGGCGGGTTCTACACCTACGACTTCGCAGAGAACCTGTTCGGTCTGGGCATCCACAGCGCTGAGGGCATCGTGGAGCAATGGCAGGATCTCGTGGTCGGCGACGTGGTCTACGCCGACCGGGCCCGCACCGGTGGCTGGTACGTGGTCGAACTGCGCCCCAACGAGGCGTTGGCGCTGAAGGTCGGTGACCTCGCCGCCGGCCGGCCTGTCAGGCGCGATGAGAAGTTGAAGTGGGAGTTCCTGTGGACCTTTGCGTTGCGGGCGACGCCTTCGGGTGGCACACGGCTACTCGTACGGGAGCGGGTGGCCTTTGACAGCGCCCTCACCAGAATGCTCATGGCACCCGTCGGCCTCGTGAGCTTCGTGATGACCCGCGGCATGATGCTCGGCATCAAGTCGAGGGTCGAAACCCACAGAGCTCGGTGATACCGAACCCGTCATACCCCTGACACTTCACCGGACCCCCCCCGATCATCCCGGCATGATCGGACCGTGTCGCAGTGGAGGCCGGGTTTCCTGTGGGCGACGTTGCCGAGCAGGGTTGGGCTACGGATGGGATGCTGGGCTACAAGAAGTTGTGGCAGTCGATCGACCTGGTTGACCACTCGAGGAGAGGGGACGTCATGAGCGAGATAAACGAGGGGCGCTGGACCGCTGAGATCGAAGGTGACTTCGTCGTGTTCCTGATCGGCGCTCGGATCAACAACAAGCTGCAGTTGATCCGATCGATCAAGGACCTCGGTGGGCGCAAGGGCATGAAGTACATGCTCGACTACCTCACCGAACATCCCGAGAAGGGCCTGCTCGGCTACGAGATGAGCTTCCCGGTCATCGTTCAGTACTGGCGGTCGTTCGAGCATCTCGAGGCGTTCGCCAAGGACGCCGATGACCCCCATCTCGAGCCGTGGCGCCAGTTCTGGCGGCGGGTTGGCAAGAGTGGCCGTACCGGGATCTGGCATGAGACCTACCTGGTTCGCGACGGTGAATACGAGGCGATCTACGGCAACATGCCTCCGAAGGGTTTGGGCAAAGCCTCTCGGCTGGTGCGGGTGGGAGAGTCGAGTTCAGCTCGATCGCGTATCCGGTCGGCTGTGAAGTAGCAGCCGAAACCACGCTCGCCCACATCGGCAGAGTGGGCCGGGCTCGGTGCCGGCAACGGAGTGGGGGTTGGGTTCGATCGGAGCCGGTCTGTTGCGCCCGGAGCCCTGTACGTCGGGCCTCTTTGTCAGAAATTGGCGTTTGAGAGGTCCTGTCCGAGCAGCAGCTTCCCGCCGGTGATGTAGGCGGCTGGGCTCATCGCGAGGTGTTTGGCAGCTGCCCGCGCATCACGTTCGTACCGCTCGAGAGGACTTGACTGGGAGATCGACACGGCCCCTGCCATCTCGGTCAGCAGACCAATCGCCCAAAGCGCTGATTCACTCGCGAACGTGCAAGCAAGACGGAATCGCACTCGGTCCGACTCGAGGTCTGATCCGGCCTCTACCCCGTCGAGCAGGTCTGTCATCACCTGTCTGAGATACGTACGGCTCGCCGACAGACGGGCCTCGATCTGTCCCACCTGCGATTGGACCAGCTCGCGGTCCGCCAACGGAATGGAGTCACCCCGCCGTTTGCGGTTTCCCGCGAGCCTGACGAACTCCGTGAGCGCGCCTCGGGCGAGCCCCAAGGGCACCGTTGCCACCGTCCACGGAAAGATCGAACCCGTTGGCAACCGGTACAGGGTGCCCGGCTGCGTCGGCTTCGGCTGAAACGGATGGACGAAGCGGTCCGCCACGAAAACATCGCGAAACTCGAAATCAACGCTCCCGGTCGCACACAAGCCGGACACTTGCCAGTTGTCGTGCAACACGACATCGACCCGCGGCGCGTACGGGAAGACGACCTGGCCCGTGACCTGCCCCGCTTCCTCGACCACACAGACCGGAGCGAACCACGTCGCGTGAGGTGACCCGCTGCCGAAAGGCCAACGGCCCGTCACTCGGTAGCCGTCGGCGACCCGGACTGCCACCCCGACACCCCCAGTACCGGAGACCACGAAAGCCTCGGGGTCCACGAAGATCTCCTGAGCGGACTCGACCGGCAGGTACGCGCCTACTCGCCCCATGCCACCGCCGTTGCCCACCAGCCAGCCGATCGTCCCGTCGAGCGCCGCGGCCTCCTCGACCACATCCATGAAGTCGAGCGCCGATAGCTCTGGTCCACCGAGCGCGGCGGGCAACCACAACCGAAACAATCCAAGCGCGGAGAGCTTTCGGTACAAGCCATTGGGCAAACGGCCTTCCGAATCGAACCCTGCCCGCTCCTGGGCCACCGTCTCGGAAAGCTCCCGTAACCGCTCGATGAGAACTGCGGGACCATCCGCGCGAGCTGACTCCCCGGTCATGGTTCGTCCCCCTGTGTTCTGCTCCTTGTCGCGATGACCAGCCGGGCGATTGATTCGATATAGCGACCGGGGTCAACCAGCAGCAGGTCATTGTGGCCGGCGCCTTCCACCAGTTCCGTCGTCACCTCGCTTGCCGTCAGGAGTTTGGCGGTTGCCAGTGCGTTGTCGACCGGGACCAGGTCGTCGAGCAGCCCATGGATGATCAGGCTGGGTATGGTGATCGTCGCCAGCTTCGCCTCGTGGGCGGCGACGAGCCGATCGATCTCCGCGCTGGGATGTAGCCCCAGGCGGCTGGCGAACCGCCCCACGTTCCCGGCGCCACTCTCCAGTATCAGAGCGGAGTAGCCGGAAACCCGGGCCGCGACCTCGAGCGCGGGGTTGGCGCCGAGGCTGCGTCCCATCACGAGACGAGGACCATCGAAGCCGTCGGCGTCGAGTAGCTCGAGCGCTCGTTTCCCGCATGTGGCGCCGTCGGCGATGAGATGCTGGATCGTCGGGGACCCGGTGCTGCGGCCATAGCCGCGAAACTCGAACACGAACAGATTCGCCCCGATCGAGTGGTAGAGCGGAGCGATGCTGTCGTGGTCGCCGAGCACTTCCCCATTGCCGTGGAAGTAGACGATCGTCGCACCGTGAGCGTCTATCTCGTAGCGCCTCGCAGCGATCGACACTCCGTCGCCGACCTCGACGACGTGATCGGTCGCTCCCGCCGGAGTCGGGGAGGGATCGGGTCGGGGGAAGAAGATCTGGGCGCTGACGCCTCCCCGGTCGAGCAGCGAGTAGTCGGGATCGTCGGTCACGGCCGCAGCGTAGCTGGCGTTCCGAAACGCCCTCTTCCATCGACTCATCTCCTGTGTCAGTCCGCGGCGGTCTGGCTGAGGTGCTGTCGCAGGGTCGTGCCGGTGTAGCGGTCTCGTACGAGACCGCGGCTTCGGAGTTCGGGAATCAGGAGATCCACGATGTCGCGGTAATAGTCAGGGGCGTACCACTGTGGCGAGAACTGGAAGCCGTCCACCCCGCCGTTCTCGAACAGGTCCTGGAGAGTGTCAGCGACCTTCTCCGGTGTGCCCACGAAGGCCTTCTGGGAGGCCATGTTGAGATAGGAGCGAGCCACCTCGGCCAAGGTGGGATCTCCCGCAG
>JAHECQ010000144.1 GCA_024641625.1 Acidimicrobiales bacterium
CGACCTGTTCGACCACCGGGATGTCCTCGTTCCAGAACATCTCGAAGGCAGGCCGGGCCATCTTCCGCGCCGCCGGCAGATTCAGCCAGATTTGGAAGAGATGCAGAAGGTTCGGGGCACCTCGGTCGACCAGGGGAAGCATCTCGGCGTGCTGGACGCCCGCACCGGCGGTCATCCACTGGGCGTCGCCGGGCCCGAATCGGGCGGTGGCCCCGAGGGAGTCGGAGTGATCGACGAAGCCCGCTCGGAGATAGGTGACCGTCTCGAAGCCTCGATGCGGATGTTGGGGGAAGCCGGGCACGACCGAGCCGTGATACATGTTCCAGCCATCCTGGGCACTGAAGTCCGACCCGATCCGACGACCCTCGAGGGAGGCATCGGGACCGAGTTCGTCGTTGCCGGCGGGGTAGTCATCGTGGTGATGGGCGCAGAAGAGGAAGGGATCGACCGTCGGCCACTGTGATCCGAGTGGGAACCGCTGCAGCACGGCAGAGGTGGACTCCGGCGGGTGGTGGTGGTCGGCATTGGAGGTTGATTGAGACACGATCGGGTTCTCCGAGGGATTGACGATGGTGACCGTCTCGGCGGCGCGCACACGATATCGGCACGTTCGGTATCGGGGAGTCGTCCACCTGAACACCGGGTCGGGCATCATCTCTGCCCATCGGGCCAAGGTTGCGCCGGTGACGAGGTGAGACCAGCGCACGGGCATCTCGACCCGGACCTCGATCGAGCCCACGGCCGTGCGGGCCGACCGGCCCGACTCGCCGGAACTTTCCCCTAGCCTGAGACGGTTGTAACGCCCTGCCGAGCCGCAGCCCGGCTGATCACCGCCCGACCGGGACCCCCAAAGGGAGCCATGCCAGACGAACGGCCCTTGCGCCTCGCCTACCTTTCCTACCGATCCAAGCCGACGGTTGGGGGGCAGGGCATCTACACCCGTCACCTCACGAAGGCGTTGGTCGACCTCGGCCATTCGGTCGAGGTGTTCTCCGGTCAGCCGTACCCGATACTCGACGAGCGGGTCACCCTCCACCAGCTGCGGAGTCTCGACCTGTTCAACGACGCCTACCCCGGTCGATTTCCCGCCTACTGGGAGATCAGGACCAAGGCCGACCTGCTCGAGATCGCGACCTTCTCGATGGGCACATTCCCGGAGCCTCTCGCCTTCAGCTACCGGGCCTACCAAGCCCTCAAACCCAGGGTTGCCGACTTCGATCTGGTGCACGACAACCAGTGTCTCGGCTACGGCATGCTCGCCATCGACAAGCTGCTACCGACCGTGATCACCCTGCACCATCCCATCACCGTCGATCGTCGACTCGAGATGGCGGCCGCCGAGACCTCGAAGAAACGCCGGAGCATCGGACGCTGGTACAGCTTCGTGAAGATGCAGGGCCGGGTGGCGCGACGCATGCCCCGCATCGTCGTGGTCTCGGAGAACTCGATCCAGGACATCCACACCGACATGGGCGTCGACCTCGACCGCATGCGCCTGGTCCACGTCGGTGTCGACCCGGATCTCTTTCGGCCGATGCCCGGTATCAGCCGTATCCCCGGCCGGCTCATCACCACGGCCAGTGCCGATGTCGAGCTCAAGGGTCTCCGCTTCCTGCTCGAGGCCATGGCCAAGCTCCGAACGGAGCGGCCCGAAGTCAGCCTCACCGTGATCGGCAGGGCGAGGCCGGGCGGTACCTCGGCCGAGATGATCGAACGTCTCGGTCTCGCCGATGCCATCACCTTCGTCACCGGCGTTCCCGATGAACGCATCGTCGAGCTGTACGCGGAGTCGGAGTTGGCGGTCGTGCCCTCGCTGTACGAAGGCTTCTCGCTGCCGGCGGTCGAAGCGATGGGTTCGGGCACAGCGCTGGTCGCCACCGATGGCGGGGCGCTTCCCGAAGTCACCGGTATCGACGGCGAAACCGTGTTGCGCTGCAGGGCCGGCGACCCCGAGTCGCTGCGCCGAGCCATCGAGCGCGGCCTGGACGACGCAGACCTCCGGGCCAGGGTCGGGGCCGCAGGCCGCGAACGCGTGAGCCGGCTGTACACGTGGCGACAGGCCGCGGTGAACACCGTGACCCAATATCGGGAGGTCATCGAGCTCAGGCGAGCGACCGCCGCCCGCGAGCAGGGGGACCCACACAGCTGATGCTGACGGTCGACTACGAGGTGCTGGGTCTCGAACCCGGCATGTTGATCCTCGATCTGGGCGCGGGATTCGGTCGCCACGCCTTCGAGACGGCGCGTCGGGGAGCATCGGTCGTCGCGGTCGATCTGGCCCTCGACGAGATGATCCAGACTCGCAACACCTTCGCCGCGATGCTGGTCGAACACGAGCTTGCGACCGCCGTCACCACGGCCGTCGTTCAGGCAAACGGGCTGTCGCTCCCCTTCGCCGATGCGTCCTTCGATCGGATCATCGCCTCGGAGGTACTCGAGCACGTGCCGGACGATCTCGGCGTGATGGCCGAGCTGTTCCGGGTGTTGCGACCGGGCGGCAGGCTGGCAGCCACGGTGCCCGCTGCGCTTCCCGAGCAGGTGTGCTGGTGGCTGAACGATGCCTACCACGCACCCAAGAGCGTCGGCGGCCACGTGCGCATCTACGGACAACCCGAGCTTCGCACGAAACTGGCGTCGATCGGTTTCCTACCCGCCGAAAGTCATCGAGCCCACGCACTGCACAGCCCCTACTGGTGGCTCAAGTGCGCAGTCGGCCTCGACAACGTCGACAACCCGATGGTCAAGAGCTATCTGAAGTTCCTCACCTGGGACATCGTGGACGCACCACGTCTCACGCGGACCGCCGAGCGACTCCTCAATCCGGTCCTCGGCAAGAGTCTCGTCGTGTACGCCGATCGTCCTGCAAGCGTCGGTGCCCCGACATGAGTTCCCTCGCCCCCAGCGCGCCCTCGGTGGAGGGGATCGTGACCGCCGAGGAACTCCGTCGGACGGCCATCACCATCGTCGACCTCCAACTCCCCTCGGGAATGATCGAATGGTTCCCCGGCGGCCACACCGACCCGTGGAACCACGTCGAAGCAGCCATGGCCCTGGCCACCTGCGGCTTCGTGGCCGAAGCAGACAAGGCCTATGACTGGTTGGCGAACCAGCAGCGACACGACGGGAGCTGGCACAACTACTACACCGCAACCGGCATCGACGACCACAAGCTCGACACGAACTGCGTGGCCTACGTCGCAACCGGCATCTGGCACCAGTACCTCGTCACGGGTGATCACGAAGCCCTCGCCGGTCGGTGGTCGATGGTCGAGCAGGCGATCGATTTCGTCCTCGACATGCAACAACCGCGAGGCGAGGTGGTGTGGGCGCGTCACGTCGATCATCGGCCCTGGAGTTACGCCCTGCTCACCGGATCGTCCTCGATCAGTCACAGTCTTCGTTGCGCCGTTCAGATCTCCCGAGAGCTCGACAAGCGACGCGACGACTGGAACCAGGCGCGCGATCGGTTGGTTCACGTCGTGGCCAATCGGCCCCAGATCTTCGAGCCCAAGGAGCGTTGGGCCATGGATTGGTACTACCCGGTCCTGAGCGGAGCGGTGACCGTCGATCAGGCACGCCGGTTGCTGGCCGGCGGTTGGGACACCTTCGTCATGGAAGGCAAGGGTGTCCGATGCGTCAACGACCGTCCCTGGGTCACCGCCGCCGAGACGGCGGAGTGCGCGATCGCTCATCTCGCAGCAGGCGAACGAGCCAAGGCCCTCGATCTGTTCGCCTGGGCCCACCGTCTCCGCGACCACGACGGCAGCTACTTCACCGGTCTCGTCTTCCCCGAATTGGTCCACTTCCCGGACCGCCAGCGCAGTGCCTACAGCGCTGCAGCCATGATCCTGGCCGCCGACGCGCTCGATGGCAGCCGGCCCACATCGGGACTGTTCCTCACCATCTGACGAGCGCCGGCGGGAAGCTCAGGACCGCGTTCGTTCGAGGATCCGCAGTGAACCCGTGATCGATCGCTCGACGAATCGACCGGACTCGACTGCCGGTCGGTACACCTGTTCATAGGGCGGGCGACCGCCATCGGCCGGGTCGGGGAACACATCGTGGATGGCCAACAGGCCTCCGAGGGCCACGTGGGGCACCCAGAGCTCATAATCGAGCCGAGCCGGCTCGACCCCGTGCCCGCCGTCGATGAACAGGAAACGAAGCGACCGGGCCCAGTTCCGGGCGATCCGCGGACCATCGCCGACGACGGCGACGACCCACGGCTCGAGTCCGGCGTCCCAGACCGTGCGGCGGAACACCGGCAGGGTGTCCAGACGACCGACGCGAGGATCGACGAGATCGGGCTCGTGCCAGTCCCACCCGGGCTGGTTCTCCTCGGAGCCACGGTGATGGTCGACGCAGAACAACACCGAGTCGGTGTCCCGGGCCACGGCCCCAAGATACAACGCCGACTTCCCGCAGTAGCTGCCCACTTCCAGGAGTGGGCCCAGGCCCGGATCGGTCGTCGAGGCAGCCTCGAACAGAGCGAGTCCCTCATCGGCAGGCATGAATCCTCTGGCTGCCTCTGCCCGGATTCGATCCAACTGCTCCACCTCCCGAGGCTACCGCGACCCCACGGGCACCACAGCGGACCAGGCCGGTGAACGAGGGTGTGAGCGACGCGGCAGGCCAGGCGCTTGGGTCGATGACGTCCGATGTGCCGCCGGACTGGCCACAATGGCAGGGTGACGCAAGCGGCGGTCGACAATCTGATACATCTCCTGGACCTCGAACGCATCGAGCGCAACATCTTTCGGGGCCAGAGCCCCGACGAGCGCCGACAGCGGGTGTTCGGCGGCCAAGTGGCGGGACAGGCGTTGGTCGCGGCCTACCGAACGGTGGAGTCCGGGATCGCCCATTCGTTGCATGCCTACTTCCTCCAACCCGGCGACCCCACCATCCCGATCCTCTACGAGGTCGAGCGGATCAGGGATGGCCGATCGTTCCGCACGCGTCGGGTCGTGGCCATACAGCACGGCCAAGCCATCTTTCACCTCTCTGCCTCCTTCCACGAGATCGAAACCGGCCTCGAGCACCAGATGCCTCCGCCCCAGGGCATCCCTCCGCCGGACGACCTTCCCGACTTCGCCACGCGCAACGCCGCGTTGGCCGAAAAACTCGGCGACTGGTACACCCGACCCCGACCCATCGACACCCGCTATGTCGGCCCGAACCCGCTGGCCAAAGCCGGCGCGCTGCTGGAGCCGGAGCAGTACGTATGGATGCGAGCCGACGGCAACCTGCCCGATGACCCCGTGCTCCACCAGTGCGTTCTGACCTACGCCTCCGACATGAGTCTTCTCGACACGGTGACGAGGCCTCACGGCGTCTCGTTCATCGAGGGAGACGTGATGATGGCCAGTCTCGACCATGCCATGTGGTTTCATCGGCCCTTTCGAGCCGATCGGTGGTTTCTCTATGCTCAGGACACACCAGCGGCAAGCCGAGCGAGGGGGCTCGCCCGGGGTCTCATCTACCAGGACGGGCAACTCGTCGTGTCTGTCGTACAGGAGGGCCTCGTCCGCACGTTGTGACCTGGCTGAGCCCCACCGTGACCTGAGCCCCACCCCACACCTGCCTTCAGACCGGACGCCGACGACTCGCACCCACCGCCCAGCCATCACAGGAACTCATGATCACCGCCTTCGCCGCACAAAACCGACCCCACCCGATCCGAACGCTGCTCGTCGGCGCGTCGTTGCTCGCCGTGTCATCCTGTGCGGCCCTCACCCCGGCCACCGACGCCGATCAGAGCTCGATCGGCGGTGAGGACACCACGAAGGCCACGACCGCTACGTCGGCATCGTCGTCGATGACCACGACGACAGCATCGTTGCCCGACCCTGTCTGGCAGGAACTCCGGCTCCAGCTCACCCCCATCGCCCAACTCGACGAGCCCATTGCCGCCACCGCACGTTCGGGTTCGCTCAACTACTACATCGCCGAGCGGGCGGGGCTGGTTCGGGTGGTGGAGCGCACCGTGAACCCCAGGGGGAAGGAGTCCCTGAAGGTGCTTCGCCAACCTCTGCTCGATATCAGCTCCGAGGTGTCGACCGACAGCGAGCGGGGACTACTCGATCTCGCCTTCACCTCTGACGGCCGGAAGCTCTACGTCAGCTACACCGACCTCGATGGAACGCTGATCATTGCCGAGTACCCGGTCTCGCGCAGCGACCGTGCCGACGTCGACGGCCGACGTGAACTACTGCGAGTTCCGCAACCAGCGGGTAATCACAACGGCGGCAGTCTCGAACGCGGCGCTGACGGCTTCCTGTATGTGGGACTGGGAGATGGTGGCGGCTCGGGTGACCCGGACGGCAACGGGCAGAACACTCAGACGTTGCTGGGCAGCATCATCCGCATCGACCCCATCGCCGATGGCGACCGACCGTACTCGATCCCTGATGGCAACCCCTTTGCCGATGGCGGCGGCGGTCTGCCCGAGATCTGGTTGTGGGGTGTGCGCAATCCCTGGCGGATCTCCTTCGACGCCCAGACCGGTGATCTGTGGGTCGCCGATGTGGGGCAGAACGAGGTCGAAGAGCTCGACCTCTTCCGGGCCGCTGACGGGGGAGGCCGTGGGGCCAACCTCGGCTGGCGAGCAATGGAGGGCGATCGGCCGTTCGAGAACGGTTCGCCCCCGGCCGGATACACCCCACCCCTGTTCACCTATGAGCACAGCGACGGTCGTTGCTCGGTCACCGGCGGCTACGTGTACCGCGGCCAACTGTTGACGCTGCTGCAAGGGGTCTACGTGTTCGGCGACTACTGCTCCGGGGAGATCTTCGGGCTCGAGGTGCAGGACGAGGGAGTGTTGACGAGACCGCTGACGGTGCGATCGACGCCGGGGGCGCTGGCATCCTTCGGCGAGGGAAGCGAGGGGGAACTCCTCGTGCTCGAACGAACCGGACCCGATGGTCTCGGCCACGTCTACCGGATCGATCCGAAGGTCGTCGAGACCGACCGCTGATCATCGAACATGTGTTCGATTTCCTCATCGGGAACGGCTAGCCTCCCGGCCATGACCAGCACTCAGGGCAACTCCTCCGAACCGGTGGCACGACGCCCGGCACCACACCCGACACCTCGACACCCCGCACCAGGCACTCCGGAGCCGGGACGACCCACCTCGGTCCGCACATCGGCAATGGCAACCAACGACCAGCCTGCATTGGAGCAATGGGAACAACTCCGACGATCAGTGGCGATGTTGAGTCCGGGAGCGTGGGCGCTGCGTCGTGAGCAAGCTCTCGAAACGTTGTCTGCGCTGTTGGCGTCACTGAAACGCTGACCAACGCCCCTCGAACCTGATCGTGTGCGGGCCCTACGACAGATCGAAGCGGTAGATGTTCGTTTCGCGAGCCTTGAAACCCAATCGTTGATAGAGGCGGTTGGCGGCTTCACGACTCGGGCGCGAGGTGAGATCGACGGTCGCCGCACCCACCGCACGAGCATGGTCCAGAGCCGCCTCGTTCAAGGACTGACCAACGCCCTTCCCGCGTGCCTCACCGTCGACGACGACGTCCTCGATCCAGGCCCGCAGCCCCGTCGGGATGCGGAACAGGACCAGCGTCAGACTGCCGTAGAGGTAGCCATCCTCTTCGGCCACCAACAAGATCGTGGCCGGCGAGTCGACGATGGCCTGCAGTTCCTGGCGCGTGGGAGGCGGATTCGACGACGACAATTGCGGAATCAGTCGTTCGAACGCCCGAACCAGCTCATCGTCGACGTCGGTCACTTCATAGATCTGCATCGGACCATTCTGCCCCTCCCGACAGGAGGGTCAACCACAGCGGCGGTACCCTCTTCTCCTGTGGATCACATTCGGTGGACAGACGAACGTCCGACCCTCCGTCGCCCGGTTCTACTGGTTGCGTTCGAAGGATGGAACGATGCCGGTGATGCCGCGTCCACTGCGACCCGGCACGTCGCCGAGCGTCTCGGCGCCAAACCCTTCGCCGAAATCGACCCCGAGATCTTCTATGACTTCACCGAAGCGCGTCCGTCGGTGACCCTGGAGGACGGTGAGCGCACACTCAGCTGGCCCCTCAATGAGTTCTCGGCTGCGGTGACTCCCGACACCGAGAGCGATCTCATCGTCCTGGTCGGCATCGAGCCGCAGCTACGTTGGCGCACCTACTCCGAGCAGATCATCGAGCTGGCCGAACTGCTCGATTGCTCGATGATCGTGTCACTGGGTGCACTCATCGCCGACGTGGCCCACTCGAGACCCACCACGATCTACGGCTCGACCGACGATCCCGAACTGGGGCGGCGTCTCGATCTGGAACCATCCACCTACGAGGGACCGACCGGTATCGTCGGCGTGGTCCACAGCGCGTTCCGGGATCGATCGATCGACTCGGTCTCGTTGTGGGCCGGGGTTCCCAGCTATGTCCCCCATGCCAGTTCACCCAAGGCGGCCTTGGCCCTGGTCGACCGTCTGAGCCAGATGCTCGACATTCCCATCCTTGCCGGTGAACTCATCTCGGCGGCGGCCGAATACGAATCGCAGATCACCGAGTTGGTCTCCGAAGACGACGAAACGAGCGCTTACGTCGCTCAACTCGAAGCCCGCTACGACTCGATGGCACCGGAGTCGAGCGCCACGCTGATCGAGGAACTCGAACGCTTTCTCGAAGGCCAGTGACTCGTCGGAGCCGATGGCATCTCGTTCGCCGTCATCTCCAACTGCCGGCGGCGCTCAATCTGCTTCGCCTCGCCACACCGGTTCCCGAGGAAGGTCGAACTCGGCCTCGATGTCCTCGCCCTCGATGGCCCGAAAAGCCAGATCACCCCAGCGATCGAAGCTGGCCAGTGGCGTCGGCAGATCGTCGCGACCGAACCAACCTGCGTCCAGGCACTCCTGCGGATGCGGGCTGAGGCTGCCACCGACAGCACGGCACAGAAAGACGATCGAGTACAGGGGGATCCGACTGAACCCCTGACGTAGGCCGTCGAGTATGGCCAGTGGCTTGATCACCTCGCAACGGATGCCGGTCTCCTCCCACACCTCCTTGGCCGCCACCTCCGCAGGCGAGTAGCCGATGTCGGCCCAACCCGTCGGGTACAGCCAGACACCGCTATCGGATCGCTGGATGAGGAGCAAT
>JAHECQ010000145.1 GCA_024641625.1 Acidimicrobiales bacterium
ATTCCGGCGATGCCGCTGACGCCATTGTTCATCAGATCGAACGCTTCGCACCGGGCTTCCGGGATCGAATCGTCGGGATGGCTGTGCGTTCGACGACGGAGATGTCGGTACTCAACGCGAACTATGTCGGGGGGGACATCATCGGCGGGGCCTCCTCGCCTTTCCAACTGTTATTCCGGCCACGCTTCGCCGTCGACCCCTATTCGACCGGAATCCCTGGCGTCTACCTGTGCTCTGCATCGACGCCACCCGGCGCCGGCGCCCACGGGATGTGTGGAGCCAACGCCGCTGCCCGTGCCCTCGCTGCTGTTGTCGAGCGCCCGAACTGACGGCGTCGGCCGGGCATCATGTGGACACGCTGGAGTCCAGCGGAGCTGGTCGCCGAAATGGGCGGTGCCGCGATCGGCGGCGCCAGCTCCTGGCTCTCTACGGTTGCTTCGATCATGGGGTTGTCCTGGGCCTCGAATACGAAGCGGCGGAACTTCCCCTAGCCCCTGGCTAGTCGGGGTCCATGGTCACGATGCGCTCGCTGAACCGCCAGCCCTCAGGAGTACGGCGGAGCCGATCGTGGTAGATGCCGGTACCTCGAAGCGCAGAAGTGTCTGCTGAGCCTGCGCCCAGCGCGGCCAGGTAACACGTCATCGTGGCTTCGTCGCCATCGCCCTCGATGAGCAGGTTCCAGTTCCAGTGGCGTGCTCGCCCTTGAAAGATGCCGTAGTGGCGTTCACCGAGCCGGCGGAGTTCATCGTGACCCTCATGCCGCCCACTCAGCGGGAGATCTGCTGACAGCCCGAGAACCTCGAACGCCCCGTCCTCGGTGAACGTTGAGATGAACTTGTCGAGATCCCCGAGATCGATGCCGTGATTGTAACGGGCGAGTAGTTGTCGGATGTCTTCGTGGTCTTGGGCCGTGAGCGCCATCAGAGGTCCCCCATTGTCTCCACTCGATCAAATGAGTCTAGGTCTTCGGTGCCACACGGAACGCAGCCATCAACCCACGTCCGGTGATGCTCACTCGTTCCTCAGGTGCACGGCTCGCTGTCCCATCCCACTCTGCCGGTGGCCGGTGAGGTGACACGGGTGGACTCGGCGAAGCAGCTGGACGCCCTGCCAGACGACAACCGCACTGCCGAGGACCCGGCGCCAAGGATTCACTCCGCGAACCAGCTCGCCGGCGCCCCAGAGGTCCAACGCGCTCTGCGTGCCAACGAGGCAACGCGAGGTCGGATGCCGAACGGTGTTGGTCTCTCATCGGGTGTCGGCCGGCTGGAGGTAGGCGTTGATGGCGTCGAAAGCGACGTCGCAGGCTCCTCGGTGAGTCGTCGGTGGAGTCGGCGTCGCGTCGCGTGAACCACTCGAACTCTGCGTGTGAGACGGCGCGGAGAAGGTCGTCTCTCGAATCGACGTGGGCGGAAAGAGCGGGCCTTACGCCCAGTTCTCGTCCGACCCGTCAGGGACCGTTGCTGGTTCAGTAATCATGCGTCGGGCCAGTACTCGGCTTTGTGCTCTCGCTTTTGGGTCTTGCCTGTCGGGCCCTTGAGAAGCTCGGCTCGTAGCTCGACCATCTTGGGGACCTTGAAGGAGGCGAGGCTCTGGCGGCTGAACTCGATGAGCTCGTCGGCGGTGACATCCTTCCCGTCCCGGGTCACCACCAGCGCATGCACCGCTTCGCCCCATCGTGCATCGGGAACGCCGAACACGCACACCTCCGCCACCGCTGGATGTTCGGCGAGGGCGTTCTCGACTTCGACGGGGTACACGTTGTATCCGCCGCTGATGATCATGAACTGCTTGCGGTCGACCAGGTAGGTGAAGCCCTCGTCGTCGCGGTAGCCGAGATCGCCGGTATGCAGCCAGCCGTCACGCAACGTCTGGGTGGTGAGGTCGGGGGCGTCGAGGTAGCCGCGCATCACCGAGTTGCTCCTGACCCGGATCTCGCCGCTCTCGCCCGGCGGGAGGCTGATGCCGTTCCCGTCGACGATGTCGATGTCGACATGGTGCATGGGTCGTCCGCACGAACGCAGGAGGTTCTCCTCGCCGGCCATGGCCCGCAGGTGATCGGAGTGGGAGAGGCGGGTGAACCAGCCGCCGGCGCCCTCGGTCGATCCGTACCACTGCTCGATCTCGGTGTCGGGGAACGTTGCGACTGCCCGTCTGATCATTGCAGGAGTGGTGGGTGCGGAGCCGTAGACGACCTTGCGGAGCCGGGAGCAATCGACCGGGTCGGCCTCCTGGACGTCGAGGACTGCCCCCAACATGGTCGGTACCCACACGGTGGAGGTGACGCCGTGTTCCTCGATGGCTCGCAGGCACAGCTGCGGGTCGAAGACCGGCAGCACGACGTTGGTCCACCCGAGCACCGCGTGCCAGATGCCGAGGAGCCCGGGAACACCTGCACCGGGAAGGCAGTGGAGCCAAACGTCATGTTCGGTCATCGCAGCGTCGAGCGCGGTGTGAGCCATTGCATGGGTCATGTTGCGGTGGCTCCATAGTGCACCCTTGGGCGCGCCCGTCGAGCCGGTGGTGTAGCAGATCGTCGCCAGGTCGGTTTCGCTGACGTCGACGTCGGGTGCCTCCGCGGCTCCATCCAGGGCTGCGGTCAGGTCCCCGTAGTGGGTGGAGCCGTTCCCACACGACACGAACGGAACGCTCGCGTCGGCGACCCGATCGACGAGGTCGGCGCTGCACAACCCAAGGCCGGCTCCGCTGTGTTCGAGGAGCGTCGCGATCTCGGGGGGCGAGTACCGGTAGTTGAGACCCACCCTGACCGCGCCGAGTCGGGCGAGGGCGAAGATCGCCTCGTTGTGCAGGGCCCCATCGGCGAACAGGGTGGCCACCCGGTCCCCAGGGCCGACGCCGAGGGCGGCAAGTGCGGCCGCCAGCCGTTCGACGCGGTCGGCGACCTCACGCCAGGTGAAGGTCTGACCGGTGGTCGGGTAGATGTAGGCGGGATGGTCGGCGCGTCGTTCGGCGCTGCGCCGCAGCAGGTCGTGAAGCGTGCTCATCGGCCCTGGAACCGGGGGGACGCTTCTCGTTGAACGCGGCGAGTCCTTCGGCGTAGTCGTCGGTCTGCACCAGTTCGGCCTGCAGCCGGGCCTCGGCCTCGTTGATCTCCTCCCAGCTCGATCCCTCTGAACGACGGAGGAGGGCTTTCTGGCCGCGGAATGCGAGGGTCGGCCCGTTGGCGATGCGCTCGGCCATCGCCATGGTCACAGCCATGAGTCGACTCCCGGCGACCGATCGGTTGACGAGACCCCACGCTGCGGCTTGTGGCCCCCGGATGACGTCGGCGGTGTACACCATCTCGAGGGCACGGTGGAGGCCGACCAGCCGGGGCAGGTGGTAGTGGCCCCCGGAGTCGAGGGCCACGCCGAGGTTGGCGAACGGTGAGCTGAACTGAGCGTTGTCGGCGGCGATCACGATGTCGCAGTTGAGGGCGAGGCCCAGCCCCACACCCATGGCTGCGCCGTTGACCGCGGCGATCGTTGGCTTCTCGACGTCCCACAGCTGGGCCAGGACGGGGGTGATGGTCTCGGAGATGATGGTGTATGCATCCTCGCCCGGTTCGGCCTCGGTGAGATCGCGGCCCGAACAGAACGCGCGCCCGGCTCCGGTGAGTACCAGGCAACGGACGGCATCATCGGTCGCTGCCTCGTTGAGCGTGGCCGAGAGTTCGCGCAGCATGGCCCGGTTGACGGCGTTCAAGGCGTCGGGCCGGTCGAGGGTCACCAGCCGCACGCCACCGCGGTCGTCGATCGTGAGTGTCTCGAGGCTCATCGTGGATCGTCCTCCGGTCGGGTCGGCGAGAACAGAGCCAGGTTGACGCAGGTCAGTACGAGGGTGTTGTTCTGGTTGAGGACTCGCCATTCGATGTGCGCCAGTCCGCCGACACCGCGTTCTTCCTTCTCGATGATCTCGAGCTCGACGTGGATGGTGTCACCGATGAAGGTGGGGACCGGGAACCGGAGCTGGTCCATTCCGTAGTTCGCGATCACGCTGCGTGTGTCGGCCGGCAGCAGCAAGCCACCCGCGATCGCCTGCACCATCAGTCCTGGTGCGATGCGTTGGCCGAACATCGACTCCGCCGAGGTGACGACGTCGGAGTGCAGCAGGAACCAGTCGCCGGTGAACATGCACCAGTTGACGACATCGGTCTCGGTGATGGTTCGACCGCGGGTGATCTGGGAGTCGCCGACTTCGATCTCGTCGAAGTAGCGCATCAACAATGGTTCTGGCATTCGGTCCCCTCGAAGGATTGGAGGATGTGGATCGTGGGTCGTTGGTTCCGTCAGAGAGCTGCCACGAGCACGTCTTCTGGAGTGATGGCCAAGGTCTGTCCGTCGATGTCGAGCTCGGGTATTGCCGGGAAGTCCAGACCCACCTCGTCCACGATGGATTTCACCCGCAGGAACGCGGCACGCCACAGCTCCCGCCGACCGGCCGTGTCGGGCACCGCGAGCCCTGTTCCCCGCGCGTGCTCCTCGAGGCGTTGGTGCCAGCCGAGCCAGCCGTCGGGCAGCTGACCCCAGAACAGCTCGTTGGGCTCGTCCATGAACACCGAGAAGTAGGCGTAGGACCCGACCAGGTTCTTCAACACAGCGGTCTGTTCCTCGGCCGAGATGATCGGCAGGTAGCGCCTCATGAGATGGGTGGCGAGGCTGAAGTGACGAGATTCGTCGCGAGCGACGAGTCTCATCAGGTCCCGCAGAACGGGATGGGTTGAGTCCTGTCCCAACTGGCCGAACATGAAGGTGCCTGCCGCCTCGCCCGCAGCGAAGGCGGACACGATGGTGCCGAACCGGTATCGGTCGTGTGCTGCGAGGTAGCCCCGCCAGTAGTGGTTGATGCGCGCCTGAACCCAGGCGATGTTGCGCATCGCTGCCCGCTCCAGCTCGGTGGCGGGCGTCATGGTGTCGGGGAAGCCCGGGACCATGGCACGACATACCCGCATGGCCATCTCGTCGTGGTGGTTCTCGTCGCGGGTCACCGTCACCAGCATCCGCCGCACCGCGTCATGCTCACGTGCCTCGAACGCGGCGATCAGCGCCCGTGCGAAGGTGAGCACCCCGGCCGACTCGAAGCTGCCGTGCATCGCGAACCAATAGGCCAGCCCGAGCCGCTCCTCCGGGGAGTGGTCGTCGGGCCGCAGTTCCGACCAGTCGATGGCCTCGGCCAGCGCGTAGTGATCCCTCTCCGCCCGCTCGTAGGTCCCCCACAACCGATCCGGCCCACGATCCCACGTCAGTGGCATCACGGTTGGGCCGTCGTCGTCCAATGGAGCCGGCCACGGCTCGGTGTCCGCCTCGGCCAGTTCCAACCAGTCGGGCAACCGCACGCGATCGTTCATCCTGAACCCCAATCCGCGTCGGGGCCGATTCCCTAGCGCTTCCAAACGCCGTTGACCCCTTGCCGGACGATGTCTAGCAGCGTCGAAGCCGACGCTCAAGCCCCGTCCGCCCCGCTACTCGGGGAGCTTGTTGCCAAGGCGACCGCACCACAAGAGTCGCGGATACCGGCATCGCCTCTTGCTCGTCGTGGAACGCCTGCCGGGTCCGACTGGCCTCGGCGGCCGTTGCGAAGCTGCTTCCGGTCACCTGCTGCCACTGACCCGTCAACGGGTCCTTGTGGCTCGCTGCCTTGAAGAACCAGCTGCCCTTGGCGTCCCGGTACACCCGTCGCACCTTCGGCATCGTCCTCGAGAAGATTCGATCTTCTCGAAATCTTCTCGAGGGTGTGACATCAAACAGAAGAGCCACTCCGAAGAGTGGCTCTGAACTGGACAACACTCAGCGCGCTCGGAGGGACTCGAACCCCCAACCTTCTGATCCGTAGTCAGATGCTCTATCCAATTGAGCTACGAGCGCAGCGGCAGCAAGTTTACGGTGTCGAGTGGCCCGACACACGCCAAAAGTTCTCGACTTGAGCCAGACGGCAACGCCGAGGTCAGAGTCCGGCCAGGAATGGTCGCATGGCGGCCACGACCGCGGCCGGTTGCTGCCGGTGCACGGAGTGCCCGGCATCGGGAACGACCACACTGTTGAGCACGTTCAGGCGCTTGGCGAACAGCGAGGCCGAGGCCATGAATTGCTTGTCGCCTTCGCCGACGATCACCAGCGTTGGCGCGGTGATGGTTGCCAGGTTGTCGATGACCCAGGAGTCGAAGTGTTTCGAGATGACCTCCACGCCTTCGGCCAGCGGGTTCTTCGCGGCCGATCGGTCGACCATGGCGTTCCACTGTTCCATGGCCTCGGGTTTGGAGAAGCCGGGACCGGCACCGACGAGCACCAGCGCTCGTACTTCATCGGGGTAGCGAAGCGTATGGGCCAGTGACAGGTAGCCGCCGAGTGAGTGTCCAACCAGGACATAGGGTGCCTCGGCGCGATCGGTGACGGTGCGCATGTCGGCGAGCGCATGTTCACGGGTGTAGGTGCCCGGAGGCGTCACTTCGGAGGCGCCGTGACCGCGCATGCTCCAGCTCAGGCAGCGGTGGTCGGCCGACAGATCGTCGATCATGGCTGCCCACGATCCGAGGTGATCGGTGAAGCCATGGGTGAAGACGATGCTCGCTCCTTGGCCGCGGTCGTCGATGTCGAGCGCCGCGGGGACGATGGGGGAGGAGTGGGAAGTCACCCGGAGAATCTAACCGTCCTCGGCGACCCAGGCTCAGCTCGGAGGCTCGGCCGGACCGAACAGGGGAGCGCGCCCGGTCAAGGCAGCCCACCGTCGGGTGCCGTACTCGAAGTGCCACCACTCGCAGTCGAGCACGATGAAACCCACGCGCCGCAACGACCAGTAGAGCATGCGTCGCAGGTCTCGGTTGATGCCCGGGACGGATTCGAGGGCGTCGGCGCGGGCTCGATCGGTGAAGTCATCGAAGCCTGCGCCCAGTCCCAGTGGCACACCGTCGACGGTGAGACTGAGGTCGACGGTACCGCCGGTGAGATGCGGGGGCGGGGTCGCCGGATCGGGATCGGCCGGGGAGACGAAGCCGGGCGGCAGACCGGGGTGGCCGTAGGCTGCCTCGTAGAGTTCGGCCTGGAGATCGAGTGGCCGCCACGCGTCGAAGACACAGAGACCCCACCGGTCGGGGAGGGAGTCGGCCGCCCGGCTGAGACGTGCGAGGGCCGTGGCCCGCAACCACGCGTCAGTCCGTGCTCGTGACCAGCCGGCGAGGTGGTAGTTGCCGAGGACGACGATGCGAGGGTGCTCGAGGGGAACCAGCGGGTCGCTGCTGGGCCGGTCGACCCTGGGGAACAACTCGGGTTCGAGGAGTGTGGGCAATGGTGGCCACCGCGGCGGCGAGACGCCGAGCCGGGTCACCACGTCGGCGCCATCACTCGTCAGGCGGGGCTCGTCGAATCGCGGCGTTCTGGCGGACACCGAAGGGAGAGTATCCCCGTGACCGTCGGCCACGCCGGGCTGTGGCCGACGCCTCTAGGCTCGCATCATGAGTACAGCACCCGGACCGCAGGAGGTGGCGCGCGCCGAGGTGATCGTCATCGGCGCCGGTCACAACGGGCTCATCGCTGCCGCGTACCTGGCGCGCGCCGGCCTCGACACCGTGCTCCTGGAGGCTCGAGATTCGGTCGGCGGATGTGCATCGACCGAGGAAGTGAATGGCGCCCGCTTCAACATCTGCAACTGCGACCACACGATGATTCGGGCCATGCCGATGATCGACGAGCTCGAGCTCTCGTCCTATGGGCTCGAGTACCTCGAGAACGAAGCCGGGTACGTTGCCGGGTTCCACGACGATTCGCCGCCCTGGCTCTTCTTTCACGAGATCGACCGGACGCTGGACGAGATCGCTGCGGTCTACCCCGACCAACTCGACGGCTATCGTCGCTATCTCGAAGACGCGTTGCCCATCTCGCGGCTCATCCTCCAGATTGCTCGGACCAAGCCTTCGACGGGTCGCATCCTGGCCCAAGTGGCCGCCAACCGAGCCGACGGTGCTGCTCGACTCCTCGACTGGAGCAAACGAAGCGCCGTCGATGTACTCGGAAGTTATTTCTCGGCGTGGCAGCTGGTGATGCCCGCAATCTCCACCGGCCCGACAGTCTGGGGCGTACCGCCCCAGACTGCGGGCACCGGATTGGCCGCAGCGCTCTATGCGACGCGGCACCTGGTCAAGTCCGGTCGGCCGCGTGGTGGTTCGGGCGCCCTCACCGATGCGTTGGCGGCGTGTTTCGTGGCGGCCGGAGGTCGGATCGAGTGCGGTGCCCGGGTGCAGCGCATCCTCATCGAGGATGGGGCCGCCGTCGGCGTCGAGTTGATCGGTGGGCGGCGAGTGACGGCGTCGACGGTGGTCTCGGCCTGCGATCCTCGACAAGTGTTCGTCGACTGGCTCGACGAGGTTCCCCAGGGTGCGAAGAAGCTGGTCGACCGATGGCGCGCTCGACCGGTGCGTGAGGGGTACGAATCCAAGATCGATGCCGTGCTCGAACGACTTCCGGTGCCCAAACTCGCAGCGCAGGTCGCCGAACGGCATCCCGGCGTCGACCTGCTGGGGCCGACGACGGTCGTCTCGCCATCACCCGACCAGCTGTCGGAGGCTCATCGGCTGAGAGGCGAGGGCGCGGTTGCGCGATTCCCGACGTTCCTGCTCAACATGCCTTCGGTGCTCGATCCGTCGATGGCTCCCGCTGGAGGGCATGTGCTCAGCCTCGAAGTGCTCTTCACCCCGTATGCACTCGTCGGCGGCTGGTCAACGTCCGACGAGCCGAGGCGTTGGCTCGAGCTCTGGGCCGATTCCATGGATCCGGGTGCACTCGAGTCGGTTCGGGAGTGGCGGGCGATGACACCCGAGATCTACGAGTCCGAGTATTCGATGTACCGGGGTCACACGCCGGCGTTTGCCGCGTCGCCGCTGGTCACCCTCGTCGGCCGGCAACCCGAACTGACCCGGTACCGGACACCCATCGGCGGCCTGTATCTGTGTGGCGCCGGCACCTACCCGGGCGCCGGGATCTTCGGCGCCTCGGGCCGGAACGCCGCGGCCGCAGTCGAG
>JAHECQ010000146.1 GCA_024641625.1 Acidimicrobiales bacterium
CGGCTGCTGGTCCGGCGCAGCGAAGCGGCCCCACCCGAGAAACGCGTCCGGTGCGGACTGAATCACCTGTTGACCGGTGACGACCCGCTCGCCGGCCTGGTCGAAGTGGCTCGGCGCAACATACGGCTCGAGGACCGATGCGGTTGCCTCCTTGAGCTGGAGGAAGAGCGGCTCACCGTCACCCGATTCGAACAGGGCGATCATACAGCGGGTCCCGACGCTGCCGACCCCCACCACCTTGAGGGCGATGTCGGCGAGCGAGTAGCGGCTCAGCAGCGTGCGTCGGTCGGCCGTGATGGTCATCAGGTAGTCCGCGAACAAGGTGTCGATCTGCTCGATCGCGTCGCGGCGTCGTTGTTCGTCGAGTGGGACGATCAGGGGCGGACGCGGAATGATCACCCGGCGTCCATCGACAATGTCGGTCAGCTTGGCCAGGGCCCCGAGGCTGTTCTTGCGGCTGGCCTTGCGCCTGATCCTGTCGGCATCCTTCTTGAGCGGTGCCTTCTTGTCCTTGATGCTTGCGACGAGGTCGTCGAACTCGAATCGCATGTAGAAGAGCTCGAGCGGGTTCAGCACAGCGGCTGAAGCCAGCGCCGTGCGATAGCCATTGACGGCAGCTCGCGCTGCGGCACGGTTCTCCTTCGCCGTGAAGCCGTTGTTGCGGCCGGCGACCACGACACTGGCGGCCAATCGCTTGACATCCCACTCGAAGGGACCGGGAAGGGTCTCGTCGTAGTCGTTGATGTCGAACAGGAGCCGCCGGTCGGGGGAGGAGAACAGGCCGAAGTTGGACAGATGAGCGTCGCCGCAGAGCTGCACGGCGAGGTCGGAACGGGGGCTCGTAGCGAGGTCTGCGGCCATGACGGCGGCCGACCCCCGAAGGTACGTGAAGGGTGTGGCCAACATCCGTCCGTAGCGGATCGGCACCAGATCCGGGACACGATTCGAGTCTTGCGCCTGGAGGATCGAGAGTGCGCTGGCCCGCGTCGGGGGCAGGTCGAGCTCGGCGTGGGCCTCGAGTGGCACCCGCTCGCGACGCGATCGTCCGGCCTCGGTGCGAGCGGCTTTCGGCGCTCGATGGGACCACAGGGTCCCGATAGCTGGTTCGAGATGTGGCACTGATGCATTCACGATTACTCCTGACCGGGTAGAAACAAGCACATGGCATACTCCGGCCTGGCGGTGTCGGTTCAGTTGCCGGGAGAGATTCTAGCCCGGTCCACCGGTCCGCCAACGGCCGGGTAGTGTCGGACCGCAAGAGATCACAACTCCACGGGAGGATGTCATGAAAGTAAAGGTTCCGATAGCGCTCCTGTTGTTGGCCCTCGGGGTCGGCTTTCTGCTCGGTACCAAGTCCGGCCGGGCGAAGCGAGACGAATTGCTCGTGAAGCTGGGCCGCAAGCAGGCAGAGGAAGAAATTGCCATCGACTTGGCCGAGCGGGTCATCGAGGAAGCCGAAGCGGCAACCACCGCCACGTCCTGAGTCCAGCCACGTCCTGAGTCCAACGAGGCAATGACCCTCGCCGTCACGGTGACGGCGAGGGTCGACAGGCCTGGCCGACGCCGGCCGTCGGGTGCGCCGGCTCGACCGCTGCCTGAACGGGCCAGGCCTCTTGTAGTGGAGGCGGTGTCCACCAGGTCGAGCAATCCATCCGGGTTGTGGCCGAGCGGGTAGCGGTCGCCGAGAGCGAAGCGTCCGAGGTCGTCGGGCACTGGGAAGTCGTCGCCGTCGTACATTGGTGACCGACCAGAACGCATCACGCGGGGGAGTGCCGGCTACATGCCGGTGAAGTGAGGCTTCCGCTTCTCGGTGAATGCCCGGCGGGCTTCGATTGCGTCATCGGAGTGATGCATGATCCCGCTGGCGTTCGATGTCATCACCATGGTGTTCTCGATGCTGCTGTCGAGGGCAGCCCGCATGATCTGCTTCGAGACCCATTGCGGGATCGGGGGTCGATTGATGATCTGGTCGCACAGATCGCGAGTGGTCTGTTCGAGCTGGTCGTGAGGGACCAGGTGATTGAGCATGCCCCATTCGTAGGCCCGCTCGGCTGTGAGCTCGCCGACGTAGGCAAACTCGAGAGCTCGGCCCAGGCCGACCATTTTGGGAAGGTAGTAGCAGCCGCCGTTCTCGATGATCTGACCGGCGTTGTGATAGGAGACGAAGCGGGACCTGTCACAGCCGATCCTGATGTCACAGTGCAGTGCCATGTCCATACCCGAGCCCACTGCTGGGCCATTGATCATGGCGATGGTCGGCTTGCGGACCAGGGAGATGTCACGGTGCAGTTTGGTGAAGGCGTGGAGAAAGTACTGACGTGAGCCGTCGGCACCGATCTCACTGGTCCGCGCTCCAGCGATCTTGGGTCCGATTTCCTCCTCGGGGATGTTGTTCTTCAGGTCGGCACCGGCGCAGAACGCCCGGCCGACGCCGGTGAGGACGATGACTCGAATGTCGGGATCGTCGTCGGCGGCCCGCATGTACTCACCGACCTTGGCAACGGTGCCAACGGGCTCTGACCGACCGTAGAGCGCGTTCAGCCTCTCGGGTCGGTTGAACTTGATCCACAGGACCCCGTTCTCTTCCTTCTCGTACAGCAGGTAGTCGACCAGTTCAGGACCCACGAGTCACTCCTCTTCGGCTTGGCATCTTCAGGACTTGGCATTCGTCTCGGACTCGAACGTCCCGAGGCTAGTGGGGCCGCGTCCAGCGGGCGATCGCGCACCGTCGGGCGCAGACGCCATCCATCGTGGTGGCGCCGAGGCAATCGTGCTGCTCCGACGAGTAACCCGATGTCTGCGGCTGACCCGATGTCTGCGGCGAGGAGCGATCCCGTGGGAACCCCGGGCCCGATCCCGTGGGAGATGCCGAACTCGCTCTCTCGACCGGCCATGGGTTGACGGACCGAACAATGTTCGGTAGAAACAAACTATGTTCGATGAGACCGAACGCGGTCTTCCCTCCTCTCGATTGCGGGACCGGGTGCGCGAAGCCCGGGTCGATGCCACCCGTGAGGCCGTCATCGAAGCGGCCTGGGAGCTGAGCCGGCGAACAGGCCTGACCGGGTGGTCGCTGCGGCAGCTCGCCCGAGAAGTCGGTCTCAAGGCGCCGACGTTGTACGCCTACTTCGACTCCAAGCACGCCATCTTCGATGCCATGTTCTGCGAGGGCTGGACTGCTTTGAGCGAACTCGCCGTCACCTGGCCCATCGACACGGATCGGCCGCGCGCCTCACTACGCGCCGGCGCTCACAGCTGGTTCACCTTCAGCACCACCGAGCTCGTCCGGTTCCAGCTGATGAACCAGCGCGTCATCAATGGCTTCGAGCCGAGCCCCGAGGCCTACGCGGCCTCGACGATCAGCTACGAGCGCTTCACCGCCCAATTCGCCGCCCTCGGGATCGTCGATCCCGCACACCTCGACCTGTGGACCGCGATCTGCAGCGGACTGGCCGGCCAACAGCTTGCCAACGATCCCGGCGGCACGCGATGGGAACGCCTCGTCGACGACGCCGTCACCCTGTTCTGCGACCATGTCGGGTTCCCACCCGACCCGCCACCGGTGGAGGAACCATGATCAACACCGAGACCACCCCCATCGATCTGCGCGGCCTGCCTCCGTTCACCCGCAACGAGGCCGCCGATCTCGGACGTGTCGAGTATCTCCGCTTTGCAGATGCCCTCGCATCACTCGAGCCCGCAGACTGGGGGCGGGACACCGACTGCGATGGCTGGACCGTTCGTGATCTGGCCGGCCACCTGTGCGGTGCGGTGATGACGGCGACCGCCATCCGCTCCCAGATCGCAGAGCAGAAGCGGGTCAAGAACCGAGTGAAGCAGTCCGGTGAGAACGAGGTCGACGCCATGACCGCGATCCAGATCGCCAAGGTGTCCGCGTTGTCTCCCGGCGAGATCGTCGAGCGGATCCGCTCGCTGGCCGGGGATGCCACCGCGGGGCGCAAGCGGCCCCCGACGCCGATCGCCAAGCTGGTGAAGTTTCCCGTCGCGATGAACACCATCGACGAGAGATGGAGTCTCGACTACCTGCTCGGCACGATCCTCACCCGCGACGCCTGGCTGCACCGTGTCGCCGACTTGGCCCGGGCCGTGGACGATGCCCCCGTGCTGGACGCCCACGACCAGCGCATCGTCGCCGACGTCGCCGGGGAATGGGCGAGGCGCCATGGCCAGGCCGTTGCACTCCTCCTCACCGGGCCGGCCGGTGGGTACTACGCAGTCGACGGCGGCGGCCCACAGCTCGAGCTCGACGCCGTCGAGTTCTGCCGGATCGTGTCGCGTCGCGCCGAGGCCACACATCGGCTGCTCGAGACCGAAGTGCCGTTCTAGCCAAGGGGGCGGCCGTGAGTGAACCAGGCGGAGCAAGCACGTAGCGATTCGTGGGTGGACAAACCCCACCTCGCGGAGAGCAAGAGGACCGGCGTGCAACGCCGCGACCCCTGAACGCCACCCCCGAGATCCCTGCAGCAAGCGAGCACTCCGAGGGCTGGTACTACGATCGGTTGGATGCGCATCGGACTGAACGCGACGGCCCTGGTAGCGAAGGCTTCGGTGGAGGCCTTCGTGGAGCACGCTCGTCGGGCCGAGGTCGATGGCTTCGACAGCTACTGGGTGGCCGAGCATCCCAGCGGAGGACTCGACGCGCTCACCGTGCTCACCATCGTCGGCCAATCGGTCGAAACAATGGAATTGGGCACGGCGGTCATCCCGACGTATCCACGGCACCCAATGGTGCTTGCCGCCCAGGCCATCACGGCCCAATCGGCGATGCGCGGATCGCTCACCCTCGGCATCGGCTTGTCGCACCCTCCGATGATGGCGGAGCTGGGGCTACGAGACGACAAGCCCATCCGGCACCTTCGCGACTACCTCTCGATTCTGGCGCCGCTCATCGAGGCCGGGTCCGTTGACTATCAGGGCGAATCGCTTTCGTGCCGGGCGAACATCTTTCGGCCGGCCGAGCGCCCGCCGCAGATCCTGGTGGCTGCCCTGGGCCCGCAGGCGCTCCGAGTAGCCGGCAGCCGAACCGCGGGAACCAGCTTGGCTTGGGTCGGGCCCAAGACGGTGGCCAATCACATCGTTCCTGCCCTCAGCGGCGCAGCAGAGGCAGCAGGACGCGGGGCCCCCAGGGTTCTGGCCACACTGCCGATCTGCGTCACCGATGATCCGGCGACGATTCGCAGACAGATCTCGACCACTGCAGTCATGTACACGCGGTTGCCGTCCTACCGGGCAATGTTCGAGCGGGAAGGTGTGAGCGAGCCGGGCGAGCTCGGTCTGGTTGGCTCGGAGCCAGAGGTCGAGGAGATGCTCGCCCGATTGGCAGCGGCTGGGGTCACCGACTTCGCTGCTTCGGAGTTCGCGCCCTCGCCCGACGATCGCGAACGGACGCGTGAGCTTCTGAAACGGCTGATCGCCGCCGGCGGCGTTCGGTGAGCGTCCGATTTCCGGCTCTCGAGTCCTTTGACTTCCGGCGGCTCTTCGCCAACGGGTTCTACACGACCGCCTCGCGCTGGGCGCAAGTCCTCGCTCGGGGGTGGTTGGTGCACGACCTGACCGGCGGATCAGCCACGGCCGTTGGCTGGGTCACGTTCGCCAGCTTCTTCCCGTTCATCGTCGTTGGCCCGGTCGTCGGAGCGTTGGCCGATCGGCTCGATCGTCGGCTGGTCCTCATCTACGCCACGGTGTTCAGCATCGTAGGCGCGTCGGTTCTGGCTGCCATCACCATCGCCGATGTCGTCCAGGTCTGGCAGGTCATCGTGCTGGCTTTCGTGACCGGTTCGGGTCAGGCGGCCACGGTCCCCACCCGTCAGGCGCTGATCGCCAACGTCGTGCCGGAGGACCATCTTTTGAACGCGGTTGCGCTGGGGGGCATCTCCCAGCATGGATCGCGCGTCGTCGGCCCCCTCTTCGGCGCAGCGTTCCTGGCTCGGTTCGGTCCCGGTTCGGTCTTCGTGCTCTCCGCCGTCCTGCTCACGTTCGCGCTGGTCGAAGTCGTTCGCCTGCGAATCCGGCTGTCTCCCGTCGACCGATCGGCCGAGTTGCCCGGTGCGATCGCCGCCGTCGGTCGAGTTCGGCGTGACTTGGCCGCAGCCGGTCGCTATGTGCGGGCCGATGTTCGCCTGCTCACCATCATCGGCCTCGTGGCCGTGCACTGCAGCTTCACCATGGCGTTCGACTCGATGATGCCGACGCTGACCGAGAACATCGGTGGATCCTCCGGGCTGTACAGCTCGATTCTGATCGGTCTCGGCTCGGGAGCGCTCATCGGAACGCTTGGCGTGTCGCAACTGCGGAAGGAATCGTTCCGGGGCACGATCTTCCTGGCCGTCGGGTTGGGATCGGGCGCGGCAATGGTCGTGTTGGGCACTGCGTCGACCCGTTCGATGGTGATTCTCGGCGCGGGGCTGGCCGGCCTCACTCAGGCCAGCTACATGACGATGTCGGCTGCCCTCATCCAGAAGGTGGTGGCCGACGACTTCAGAGGCCGAGTGATGTCGTTCTACATCATGATCGCGGCCGGCCATATGGCGTTCATGAACCTCGGCTTCGGCCGTTTGGCCGATGTGATGGACGTTCGTTGGCTCCTCGTCGGACCGGGTCTCGTCTGGACAGCCGTCCTGCTCGGCGCAGGGTTGTTCGTTCCCGAGGTGCGCAGCATCATCCGCTCGGGCACCTTCACCAATCCCGTACGCACGCCCGTCGCCGCCTGAGGAACCCGTTGGCTAGGGCTCACAAGTTGCCGGCATCGAGTGCAGCCAGGACTTCAACGGCACGCTCACGCACCGCTGCGAGATCGCTCAATCGCCGCATCGCGGCAATCTGCCTTGCCATACGGTGGTTGCCCGCAAGTACATCCTCGTTGCGAGCCAGGAAATCCCAATACAGAGTTGTGAATGGGCAGGCATCGGTGCCGACCCGCTTCGTGGGCTGGAAGGTACAACCCTTGCACGAATCACTCATCCTGTTGATGTAGGCGCCGCCCGACGCGTAGGGCTTGGTGGCCGTCCGCCCGTCGTCGGCGTGCAGTGCCATCCCGATGACGTTCGGCACCATGACCCACTCGGCACCATCGACGAAACTGGCCCACATCCAGTCCGTCATGGCTCGGGGATTGACCCCCGCGGTGAGTGCGAGGTTTCCGAGCACCATCAGTCTCTCGATGTGGTGTGCATAGCCATGGCGCTCGACGTGGCTCACGGTGTTGGCGACACATGCCATTGCCGTCGGCGATTCACCGGTGAACGCTGGGGGAACCCGCCGATGCGCGTTGAGTCCGTTGGCATCGCGAAAGGAAGGCATCCAGAGCCAGTACAGGCCCCAGACGTACTCGCGCCAGCCGATGACCTGCCGCACGAATCCCTCGACGGAATTGATCGGAGCGGTCCCGGCCCGATGGGCAGAGACAGCAGCGTCGACCACTTCGGCGGGATGGAGCAGCCCGAGATTCATCGACGAGGCGAGCACCGAGTGCGCCATCTTCCACTCGGCGCCGAGCATTGCGTCTTCGTGCTCCCCGAACGGCGCCAGCCCGCTCGTCATGAACTCGTCGAGCCGGATGAGCGCCTGCGTGCGCGTCGTCGGCCACGTACCGTCGGGGGGAGCACCCCATGCCTCGGATCCATATTCGGCGATGACGGACCGGTCGATGTCGTCGAGCTCGAAGTGAGTGATGGGCGGCCAGGCTCGTCCATCCTTGGGCGGCGGCCTCCGGTTGTCGTGGTCGAAATTCCAGCGGCCTCCCGTCGGCCGACCGTCGGGCTCGATGAGAATGTCGAGCCTGGTGCGCTGCCAACGATAGAAGTCCTCCATCTTGAAACCCGTCCGCGCCTCGGCCCACGAAGCGAATTCCCCGTAGTGGCAGAGGAATTGATCGTTGGGGACAAGCTCGACGTCCTCGCCTCGGAGCATTGCCCGCCCATCCCAACTCATCGGCTCCATGGCGATGACCTTGCCCACGTCATGGTGTGAGCGGTGAGCATGCAATCCGGCCCGCAAGGTGGGAGCCCGTCGATGGTCGACCTCGAAACCCTCGGCCCGCAGCTCAGCTGCGAAGTGCGCCATCGAGGACACCACGAGGTGCAACCGTTGCCGGTGCCATCGTTTCGAACCGATCTTGGCCTCGCTGGTCACCAGAAGCACCCGACAGTCCCCGGCTTCTCGGTTGGCGATCGCACCAACCCTCCTGTTGAGTTGATCGCCGAGAATCCAGACGGTGTCGAGTTGCGTCACGAATCCGCGGTTCCCCGAGGCCGCCGAACTCGGCGGAGTGGTCCAACAGGAATCGGGGCGTCGCAGCGCACCTGGGCAAGCTAGCAGGACGACCATCTTGCTGGACGACAACGCGGCACCCTGCCCGAGTTCCATTGCGCGTCGCCGCCTCGGGGATGTAAGAGTGGGTCGAACCCGAGCAGAGGTGGGACCGATGGCCAAGAGAACCCAGCAGGAACGTCGTGCAGCCGGCATGGGGGTGCAGGCCTCGTTGCGCGGCGGTGGTGTCGATGCCGAGGCGGTGGCGGCGGCGACCGAAGCCCGCCTGGGCCCCCTCGGTTCGTTCGTGATCGATTTCGCCCTGGGCGACGTGTGGACGCGGCAGGGCTTGTCACGACGGGATCGGAGCCTGATCGTGGTGACCATCCTCACCACCTTGAACCAGCTCAACCAGCTCCACACCCACGTGCAGGGTGCCATCAACCATGGCCTCAGCCGTATGGAGGTCGAGGAGATCATGGTGCAGCTGGCGGGCTACGCCGGGTTTCCCCGGGCCATCGACGGAATGACGACGGCACGAGCCGCCATCGCCGCGTTGGAGGGTGTCGAAGCCCTGGCTCCGAGCGCGCCGGCCGACCGCAAGGATGACGAGCGGCGCAGCGCCGACGCCCGTGAGGTGATGGGTCGGCTGAGCGTCGACCAGGCTCCC
>JAHECQ010000147.1 GCA_024641625.1 Acidimicrobiales bacterium
TGATCCAACCGGACTCCCGCTGCAACGCATGGAGTCCGGGCAGGAGCAGATGACGTCGCTCGTGGCGGCGACGCATCCCGCCGCGTACGACCCGCTCGGTCTCGGCAACCGTTGCCGGTGAACCACCCAGGTCGACCAGCACGGCGTCGATGACCGCCTGCTCGCGTTCGGTTGCCTGATCGTCGGTGAAGTGCAGATCAGACATCGGTAGCGGTCGTTCGGGTCTCGAGCTTGTCGATGCGGATTGCGGCCGCCTTGAACTCGGATGTTCCCGAGCGAGGGTCCCACTCCGGATTGGTCAGGACATTCAGGTCGACCGTTTCCGGGAAATGGAATGTGGTGAAGGCGAGACCAACGGGAAGATCGGGTTGGAGGTGAACGGCCATCTCGACGGAGCCCCGCGGCGAGCTGACGCGCACACGCTCACCATCCTCGAGCCCGAGGTCTGCGGCATCGGCCGGATGGATCTCGAGGGCGTCGCCGGCGCGAATGGGGGCATCGAGCGAGCCCGACTGCACGCCGGTGTTGTAAGAGTCGAGCGCTCGACCGGTGGTGAGTCGCAGGGGGAACTCCTCGCTGAGCCGCTCCTTGGGACCGGCGTGGTACACCACCGAGAACGGCGCCGGCGGATGTCCCCCGAGATCGGGTTCCCACAACCAGCCGTGGAGGAACGGGGAACCCGGGTCCTCCAGTGCGGCACACGGCCATTGGAGACCGCCCTCGGCCTCGAGACGCTCGTAGGACATGCCGGCGTGCAGCGGCGACAGCGAACGCAGTTCGTCCCACAGCTCCTCGGGTGTCGGGTTGCCCCAATCGACCCCCATTCGGCGGGCGATCTCGCTGAGGATCTCGTGGTCGTGACGAGCTTCCCCTGGTGGTCGAACTGCAGCGCGGACGCGCTGGACCCGCCGTTCCGACGAGGTGACGGTGCCTTCGCACTCGGCCCAACCCGCCGATGCCGGCAGTACGACATCGGCCAACTCGGCGGTCCGGGTGAGGAAGATGTCCTGAACCACCAGCAGTTCGAGCCCGCTCAACAGGTGTCTGGCATGGGCGACGTCGGCCTCGGAGTCCGCAGGATTCTCCCCGAGGATGTACGCGGCCTTGATCTGGCCGGCCTCCATGGCCTCGAACATCAAGGTCAGGTGGAGTCCGGGTCGTGCCGGCACCTCGGCCCCCCAGACCCGGGCGAACCGGGCGCGAGCCTCGACGTCGTCGATGTCGGCGAAGCCGGGGAGCTTGTTGGGCAATGCTCCCATGTCGCCGCCACCTTGCACGTTGTTCTGGCCTCGCAGCGGGACCAACCCACTTCCCCAACGACCGATCTTCCCGGTCAGCAGCGCGAGATTGCAGAGGGCCAGCACATTGTCGACTGCGTTGTGGTGCTCGGTGATGCCCAGGGTCCACAGGATCTGCGCCTTCTCGGCGGTGGCGTAGGCCTCGGCCATCTCGGCGATGGCGGCCGCCGGCAGACCGGTGAGTTCGGCGCCGCGCTCGAGGGTGTACTCCCCGACCGCAGCAGCGTAGTCGGCATAGCCGCTGGTGGCGTGGTCGATGAAGGCCTGATTGACCAGCCCCTGGGAGATGATGTGGTTTCCGACCGTGTTCGCCAGCGCCACGTCGGACCCCAGCTCGAGCCCGAGCCACAGGTCGGCGAACTTGGCGGACGATGTTCGTCGTGGGTCGACGGCGAACAGTCGAGCACCGTTGTCGAGGCCCTTCAGCAGGTGGTGGAAGTAGATGGGGTGTGCCTCACGGGCGTTGGATCCCCACAACAGGATCACGTCGGTCTGCTCGACCTCGGTGTAGGAACAGGTGCCACCTCCGGCACCGAACACTGTCGCCAGACCGACGACGCTGGGGGCGTGTCAAGTTCGGTTGCAGGAGTCGATGTTGTTCGAGCCGAAGGCCAGTCGACTGAACTTCTGGGCTGCGTAGTTCATCTCGTTGGTGCTCTTCGAGCAGGAGAACATGGCAAAGGCCTCGGGTCCGTGATCATGCTTGACCGCGGTGAAGCCTCCGACCACGCGGTCGAGCGCCTCGTCCCAGGTGCTGGGTCGCAACTCGCCATCGATCCGAACCAGCGGCGTCGTGAGTCGCGGCCGGGGTGCGGTCAGCCGATTGCGGGGCATCTTCGTCGTGGCCATGCATCGATTGTCGCAGCTCCAACCCAACTTTGGCGCCCACGGCGGTTGGTAACCTCTGACGTCATGCGCTGGTCCACCATGTTCGTCCCCACCCTCCGCGACGCACCCAACGACGCGGTGGCGGCCAGCCATCGGCTGCTCGTGCGCGGGGGGTTCATCCGCCAGCTGCACGCCGGCCACTACTCGATGTTGCCGATGGGGTGGCGGGTCCACCAGAAGGTGGCTCAGATCATTCGCGAGGAGATCGACGCCATCGGCGGTCAGGAGTTCCTCCTTCCCACCATGCACCCGGCCGAGATCTGGCAACAGTCAGGTCGCTGGGACACCATGGGCGAGATCATGTTCCGCCTGGTCGATCGCAAGGGCAACGACAATGCCCTGGGCATCACCCACGAAGAGATCTTCGCCACCGTGGCGGCCGAGCTCTCGTCGTACAAACAGCTCCCCCAACTCTGGTATCACATACAGACGAAGTTCCGGGACGAAGCCCGCCCGAAGTCCGGTCTGCTCCGCGTCCGCGAGTTCGCCATGAAGGACTCCTACAGCTTCGATGTCGACTTCGACGGGCTCGATCTCCAGTTCGACGCCCACGATCGGGCCTATCGGCGCATCTTCGAACGCATCGGGGTTCCGGCCTTCGGCGTCGAGGCCAGTTCGGGAGCCATGGGTGGCAACTCGTCGGTCGAGTTCATGACCCCGTCGGATGCCGGTGAGGACGACGTCGCCATCTGTCCCGCAGGCGACTATTCGGCCAACATCGAAAAGGCGACGTCGCACCTGGCACCGATCACCGATGAGCCCGGCCCGTCAGCTCCCGAGCGCTTCGCCACCCCAGGCGTACGCACCATCGAAGCGCTCGCGTCCTTCGAAGGGGGCGCGCCCGCCGACCGCCAGCTCAAGACCCTGGTGATGATCATCGATGGTCAGCTGTCCTTGGCCGTGGTTCGCGGCGATCACCAACTGAACCTCCAGAAACTGATCGATGCCACCGGTGCAGTGCAGGCTCGCGCCGCCGAGCCCGACGAGATCGTCGCTGCACTGGGAGCGCACCCCGGCAGCCTCGGGGCCGTCGGCGTCACCCAGCTGCCGGTCATCATGGACGAGGCCCTCCGAGACCGCCGCAACATGACAACCGGAGCGAACGAGGACGACTGGCATCTGCGAGGCGTCGATGTGGCCCGCGACATCGCAGTCACCCAGTGGGCCGACCTCCGCGAGGTGGCAGCGGGCGAGGCATGCCCCAACTGTCATCAGCCCATCGACATCGTCCGGTGCATCGAAATCGGCCACATCTTCAAACTCGGCACGGTCTATGCCGAGAAATTCGGCGTGATGGTCTTGGCCGCCGATGGCAAGCAGGTGCCGGTTGTCATGGGGAGTTACGGCATCGGCGTCGGACGGAACATGGCCGCCGCTGTCGAGGCGCACCATGACGACAAGGGCATCATCTGGCCCGTGTCCATCGCTCCCTTCGAAGCTGTCATCACCCTCATGCGAACCGACGATGAGAGTATGGCCGCCGGCGAGCGCCTGTATGCCGCTCTGCGAGCGGCCGGCGTCGATGTCATCCTCGACGACCGCGATGCCCGAGCCGGCGTCAAGTTCGCCGATGCCGAGTTGGTGGGCATCCCGTATCGGGTAACCGTCGGCCCGAAGGGCCTGGCCGGCGGCGAGGCCGAGGTTACCGAGCGGGCAAGCGGCAACACCGTCAACGTGGGCCTCGAGAAGGTCGCAGGCCACGTGGCCGAACTGGTTGCGGCAGCCAAGGCCTGAGCGTTCACTCGCTCACGGCCGTCGAGCCTGTTGGAGCTGGTCGACGAGCACGGCTTCCGCCGCCCGATCGATCTCGCCCGCGGGATGACCGTCGCCGGCCCGAGCGTGGAGCAACGCCAGCCGAGCGAGCGCAGCGTGCAATCGGTCGAATGAGCGACGCTGCCGGCGGTCCAGGGAACGACGCGCCGCGAGCATGCCCTTCCAGTCGCCGAACACGGCGACCTCCGGAGGCGACAAGCCGTAGCGTTGGGCCAGGATCGGTACCAGCCGGACAAATCGCGCCTGCTCTCGGCGGCGGAACACATAGAGCGCCACCGCTGCGAGCACGAACAGCACGACGAACAACACGACGGCAACGCCGAGGAAGACCGAACCATCCTGACTATCGGTGACGAACAGGGACGCGTTCCAGACCAGGTGGCTGAGCACGGCAAGCGCGTATCCGGCGAGCACCCGCGGGAAGAGCTTGCGGCCTCGGGCCACGGCCAGTCCGACAGCCAAGCCCGTCCAGGCAGTGAACAAGGGATGGGCGAACGGAGTCAACAACGCACGCACGATGAACAACTCGAGCAAGGAGCCATCCGCGGAGGCGTCGGAGAAGTAGAGAAAGTCCTCCACCACAGCGAAGCCGAGTGCCGTCCAGCCGGCGTAGATCACCCCATCCATCACGCCGTCGAGCTCGCGACGCCGTACCGCGTACCAGATGCCGATCGCCTTGGTGCCCTCCTCGACGACGGGAGCGGAGAAGATGGCTGCCGCCGTCTCACCGACCGAAGCAGCAACCACACCATTCACCAGGCTCGACACCACGACCGAGACCGTGGCCCCCCAGAGAAAGGCGTGCACTCGCGCCGAACGAGGTTCGGGCTCGACCCGGTCGAGCCATTGCAGCACGGGAATGACGATGCAGAGCGGGACCAGACCCAGCAGAATGGCGAGGGGTGCTCCAGCCCCGAGGATGACGACCGTCAAGGCGACGAGAAGGCCACAAGGAATGACCGGAACACTGAGCCACGCCGGCAAGCGTGGCTTTCGTGCGGTCCCGTTGGCGATGTGAGGGGTCCATGCCTGTCCATCCCACCACCGCCACATGGCCAACCGCCACGGGTCGGCATACCAACCCGCCGGCGGAGGGCCCGGGCTGGTCGGACCGGCGCCGGGCTGTGGCGGCTGGATCAACTGCGCTCAGTGTGCCGGCTGATCGGGCTGGCGGTGCCACATGGCACTCGTCGGCGTGAGGAGGATCACGCCGTCGGCCGCCGAGACGACCTCGGCCACCCCGTCGATGAGAAGATGCATCGAATCCGGGTCGTGCGCCGGCCAGAGCAGGGTGACCACGGAACGCTGCGAGCTGTTGAGACAGCTTCGGCGACCGGCCGACAGGGCGAAGACCACGCCATCGTAGGTAACCCGCACGTGGGCCGGGTGTGGCGAGGCATCGTCGTTGGTGGTCAGGAGAAAGACGGTGGCATCCAGCTGCCCGACGATGTCGGACAGTTCGTCGAGTTCGACCTTGACGCTCACCGGGCACCCACGTCCACCGGCTCGCGAACCGGCGTCGAGACACCCTCGTGGGACCCCTCCACGTTGAGGTTCGGCAGGATGCGGTCCAACCACTTCGGAAGCCACCAGTTCTTGGCACCGAGGAGTTCCATGGTGGCCGGCACGATGAGCATGCGAACCAAGGTGGCATCGAGCAGCACCGCCATCGAGAGACCGAGACCGAAGAGTTTCACGATGCGATCGTCCTCGAACAAGAAGCTGCCGAACACCACCACCATGATGGCGGCCGCGGCGGTGATGACCCGAGCCGTGGCGGCCAGGCCATCGGCCACCGAATTGACGGGATCGCCGGTGCGGTCGAACTCCTCCTTGACCCGCGAGAGCAGGAACACCTCGTAGTCCATCGAGAGACCGAACACGATGGCGAAGAGCATCATCGGGATGAAAGGCTCGATGGGAGCGGGTTCGACCCCGGAGATCGAGCTGAACCATCCCCACTGGAACACTGCAACCACGACTCCGTAGGCCGCAGCGATCGACAGCATGTTCATGATGACCGCCTTGAGTGGCACCAACAACGATCGGAACACGGCCATCAGCAACAAGAACGAGAGCGCCAGCACTGCCCCCAGGAACACGAGAAGGCGCCGCGACAGGTAGGCGGTGAAGTCGATGTTGGCCGCAACGGCACCGGCCACGTCGGCTTCGAGGGTCGTGCCCGCAACCGCCGGCGCGATGACATCTTCGCGCAAGTGCTTGACCAACTCGACGGTGGCTTGGTCCTGGGGCGACGTGGTCGGAACCACTCGCATGATGAACGCCTCGGCGTTGGCCGGATCGGTTTGGTCGTTGGGGATCGCAGGCGAGGCCGAGGCCACTCCCTCGGTGCCGGCGATCGCCACGGCCACCACCTCTACCGCGGCAATGTCTGCCGGACTGCCAGGCTTCATGGCGATGATCAGCGGGCCGTTGTACCCCGGGCCGAACCCCTCGGCGATGAGATCGTAGGCTTGGCGCGTGGTGCTTGCCTTCGGATAGTTGCCCTCGTCGGAGAAACCGAGACGAAGGCTCAGCACGGGAGCGGCCAACAACAGCAGTACGCCGCCGCCGGCGACCAGGAACAGCCATGGTCGGGCCTGGATGAGGCGGCTCCATCGGTAGGCCAGGGTCTCCCGCAGCGCCTTCTCGGGCCGAGCCGGCACCTGCTCTCGAAGTGGTGCGACGGCGAAGGAGGCGACCAGGGTGAGCACGGCAATGCCGACGCCGAAGAAGAACAGGCCGGGGATGCCGATGCCCACACCGAAAATACCCACCGCGAGGGCACCGGCCATGATCAGTCCCCGCCAGCGGGTGACCTCGAGCCGGTGCTGGGCGAAGCCGATGAGCGCAGGCAGCAACGTGACCGAGGCAATCATGGTGACGGCAACGGTGAGCGCAGCGCTGATGCCCAGACCCGAGATGAACTTGAGGCCCATCAGGAGCATGCCCAGGAGTGACACGACGACGGTGAGCCCGGCGAAGACCACGGCACGGCCGGCGCTGTCCATGGCCACCATCATCGCTTCCAGTGGGGGGGCACCGCTGCGGGTGACCTCGCGGTAGCGGGTCACGATGAACAGGGCATAGTCGATGCCGACCCCCAACCCGATCATGGCACCGATGATGGTGGCGAAGTCGGGTACCGAGATGATGCTCGTCCCCAGGGTCACCAGTCCGATGCCGGTGCCCACCCCGGCGAGGGCGACGCCGATGGGCAGACTCATGGCCAGCACCGACCCGAAGGAGAGGATGAGCACGATGATGGCGAAGGCGATGCCGATCAGTTCGGTCTCCGGCGGCTCGAACTCGGCAAGGGCCGCGCCTCCGATCTCGGTTCGTAGGCCATCGACCTGGGGCATGGCTTCGGCAATCTGTCGACCCACCTCGGCGGACTCGGTCTGATCGATGCCGACCTCGAAGTTGACCGTGGCGAACGCCACGGTGCGATCGGCGTTCACCTGCTGCTGTCCGAAGGGCCCATAAGGGCTGACGACCGACGCGCCGTCGTACCCCCCGACCTCGGTGAAGAGCTCCTCCATGGGACCTTGGATGGCCGGATCGTCGATGCCGGCCTCGCTCTGGAACACGATGGACCCACCGAAGGCGGAACCTCCGGCGTCGGGAAAGTACTCCTCGAGGATCTTCAGGCCGTCGGCGCTCTCGGAATCGGGAATCTCGAAGGCGCCGTCGAACTTGGCGCCGACGATGCCCGCTGCCACCTGCGTTCCGACGAGGGCCACGATCCAAAGGGCCAGAACGACGACACGATGCTCGAAACACCAACGGCCAAGATTTCGGTACATGGCCGGTAACGCTACTGTGCCGTAGCGAAATTGGCGCGGACAGCTAGGGTTGTTTTGTGGCGAGACCGTTGAGCATGGACGCGAGACAACGAATCCTGACTGCGAGCCAGTCGGTGCTGGTCGATCTCGGTCTCGGTGCGTTCACCATGGAAGTGGTCGCCACCCGATCGGGTGTGGCGAAAACGACGATCTACCGACACTTCGAAGGGGTCAACGAGCTGCTCGTCGCCACCCTCGATCAGATGATCGTCCCGTTCCCGGTGCCCGACACCGGCTCGCTGCGTGAGGACCTCCTCGAGATCGCCCACACCGTGCTGCCGGTGTTCGCCGAGTCGAACCTTCGGCGACTCCTGCTCGGCATCATCCATGCCGCTGCGGGTGACGACGATCTCGATCGAATTCACCGGGCGATGATGGAAGAACGCAAGGGTCCCATTCGCGAGGTGGTCGAGGCGGCTCAACGGCGGGGTGAGTTGCCGGCGACACTCTCGCTCGAGGTGGCGTTCGACCATCTCGAAGGGCCCTACATGGCACGCTGGCTCCACGCACCCGAAACCCTCCGCACCATCGACATCGAACAGACCATCGACCGGTCGATCGCGGCCATGAAAGCGCTCGCCTGAACCAGGCCGTGCTAGTGGACCACTCCCAGCATCTTGGCTGCGGTCCAGGTGTTCTCCATCAGACTGGCGATGGTCATGGGCCCGGTGCCTCCCGGCATGGGGGTGATGGCCCCGGCCACGGCTTGCACTTCGTCGAATCGCACGTCGCCCACGATCCCGGCCTCGCTCCGCGACACCCCGACGTCCAGGACCGCAGCGCCGGGCCGCACGTGATCAGCCGTGATGAGACCGGCCATACCGGCTGCGGCCACCAGGATGTCGGCCTCCCTCGTCACCGCCGCCAGATCGACCGTACGCGAGTGAGCAAGTGTGACCGTCGCATCCACTCCCTTGGCCCCCAGGAGCAGCACCTGGGGCAATCCGACGAGGGTCGACCGGCCGACGACGACCGCCCGCTTGCCGGCGGTGGGGATGCCATAGAACTCGAGGAGGCGCATCACGCCCACCGGCGTGCACGGAGCGTGGCCGGGCAGACCCCGCACCAGACGACCGAGCGATCGATCGGTCAACCCGTCGACATCCTTCTCCGGCGG